>NZ_CAWUOL010000095.1:0-18623 GCF_963923915.1 Nodularia chucula CCY0103
GACTGGGGACTGGGGACTGGGGACTGGGGACTGGGGACTGGGGACTGGGGACTGGTGACTGGGGACTGGTGACTGGTGACTGGGAACTGGGGACTGGGAACTGGTGACTGGTGACTGGGAATAAGGAAAATCCCCAATACCTAATACCTAATCCCCAATACCTAATACCTAATCCCCAATACCTAATCCTCAATACCTAATACCTAATCTCCTCATAAACAGCTATGGACAATCCTGGTAAAGATAACTCAATTCCCTGGTATGAAATCAATCGAAGACGTGTTGTGCGAACCTTGGAATTTATCCAAGACGTAATTGTGATTTCTCTGTGTATTGGTTTATTTAGCTTCATGGTAATTCAGGTGAGAGATATGTTTCTCTCCTTACTTCCGCCGCTAGATTTTAATGGTGTCACTGCCGATATTCTCTTTTTACTGATCTTAGTTGAGTTATTCCGACTGCTAATTATTTACCTCCAAGAACATCGAGTATCCATTGGGGTAGCTGTGGAAGTTGCGATTGTTTCGGCATTACGAGAAGTGATTGTTAAAGGTGTTCTAGAAACCAATTGGACTCAAATTTTAGCAACTTGTGCCTTCTTATTAGTTCTAGGAGTCTTACTAATTCTGCGCGTTTGGCTGCCCCCAACTTTTGAAGGCATTGATCCAGAACAAGCAGTATCTAAACGCTATAAGAGTCGAGCCAAATCAGAATTAATAGAAACCAATAGCCATTGAATCAATTCGTAATTCGTAATTCGTAATTCGTAGTGCCTCTTTTCCTGCGGAACGCTACGCGAACAGAGGAGCTTCGGTAACGTAATTCGTAATTCTTAATTCGTAATTTGCAGCCCAGATCAAGAGAGGTTACTATGTCTGCTAATACTGTAACGACCAATCGTAAAAGAGATGTTCAGGTCGCTGAAATTGGTGAAAATACATTAATTTTGCGATCGCGGACTTGGGACAGACTAAAATTTGAGGTTGAGTATTCCCGCCAAAAGGGAACTACAGCTAATTCTTATCTCATCCAAGCTGATAAAAAAGCCTTAATTGATCCCCCTGGTGAATCTTTTACGGAAATTTACCTCCAGGAACTAGGGCAACATCTAGATTTCTCCACCCTAGATTACATTGTTCTCGGTCATGTCAACCCCAACCGTAGAGCTACTTTACAAGTGTTGCTCTCTCAAGTTCCGCAAGTTACCTTAATTTGTTCTCGTCCTGCGGCTAATGCACTCAAAACTGCTTTTCCTGAGTGGGAGTCACGCATTCAAGCTGTGCGTTCAGAAGATACTTTAGATTTAGGACAGGGACATCATCTGACATTTGTCAGCGTACCGACTCCCCGTTGGGCTGATGGATTGTGTACTTATGATTCTGCCACCAAGATTCTCTATACAGATAAATTCTTTGGCGCACACATTTGTGAAGATACTTTATTTGATGAGGACTGGAAAACTTTAGACGCGGAACGTCGTTACTATTTTGACTGTCTCCATGCACCCCAAGCCAAACAAGTAGAAGTCGCTTTAGAAAAGTTTTCCGTTTTTCCCGCCAAATCTTACGCCCCGGCTCATGGGCCAGTGGTGCGTTACAGCCTGAGCCGATTTACTTATGATTACCTTCAATGGTGCCAAGGGCAAAAATCTCAAGAATTAAGTGTGGCATTACTTTATGCTTCTGCTTATGGAAATACCGCAGTTTTGGCGAATGCGATCGCACAAGGTTTAATTGAAAATGGCGTTAATATAGAATCCATTAACTGTGAACTAGCAGATACCGCCGAAATTACCCGCATTGTCGAGGCTTGTGACGGGTTGATTATTGGTTCACCCACTTTAGGCGGCCATGCACCAACTCAAATTCAAACTGCTTTAGGAATAATTTTAGCCACAGCAGCTAAAACCAAATTAGCAGGCGTGTTTGGTTCTTACGGCTGGAGTGGAGAAGCCATTGACTTACTAGAAAACAAACTCAAAGATGCCAATTATCGTTTAGGGTTTGAATCAATTCGTGTCCGCTTCACTCCCACACCGGAAATTATTCAACAATGTCAACAAGCCGGTGCAACCTTTGCCCAAAACTTAAAGAAAACCAAAAAATTGCGGACTACCCGCCAAGTTGTCACAGAAACCCATGTAGATCGTACCGAACAAGCAGTAGGGCGGATCATTGGTTCTTTGTGTGTAGTCACAACTCGTGATGAAGACACCCACAAAGGCGTTTTAACTTCTTGGGTATCTCAAGCCACCTTTAACCCTCCAGGAATCATGATTGCGATCGCTGATGAACAGAATGCAGACTTAATGTGTCACCCCGGTGATAAATTTGTGCTAAATATTCTTAAAGAAGGCAGAAATGTCCGCCGCTATTTTGCCCGTCAAAGCACTTTAGGAGATAACCCCTTCATCAATCTTTCTACCAAAACATCTGTTAACGGTTGTCTCATTCTCACCGAAGCATTGTCCTATTTAGAATGCACAGTCCAAAATCAAATCAAATGTGGTGACAGATGGTTAATTTATGCAGCAGTAGATAACGGTGAAGTCCTTGAAAATGAAGGATTAACCGCCCTCGAATACCGTAAATCCGGTAGCTATTATTAATCCTCAAATTTCTCGCCCACGGGTTAGCGAAGCTCTTCAACAGGTTTGCCCATGATCATGTACGGTAATTTCCAACCTGATTGCTAGGTTTCAGATTGCTGCACTTCTTCAACAGGGCTAGGGAAAGAAATAGGATCAAGGGATTGGCTAGGGGAATTTAACTGTTGTAGTGTCGATGGTTGTGCCATACTGCCATCACTAAAGTAAGAGCCAACAATCTTGTCATAGTTAGAAGCCACAGCTAAAAACACCCCACCTAAAATATAGATTGGTAATGGCAGATTAAAGGCTTTTAACCAGTCAAACAGTTCTGCCAAAGCGAATAACAATAAAAAACAAGCAAGCCAAACCCTCATGTTTCTATCCTCTGCGTGCAAGCAACTTTACTCATAGCGTAAACAGCTTGCATGATACTTGAAGTTCAGTGTAACCACAAATGCGGCAGGGGAGGTGTGGGGAGTGTGGGAGGGGAAAAGATTTTTAGCTTCCAATACCCAGTCACCACTCACCAGTCCCCAATCCCCAATCCCCAATCCCCAATCCCCAATACCCAATCCCCAATCCCCAATCCCCAGTCCCCAGTCCCCAGCTAATTACTTTGACACACTAGATTTCTCTGGCTGGTTTTTCCTACCCTGGATACCGTTGAGGAACATTGGCACAAATTTCTCCATAAAAGCCTGGGGATCACGTTGCCAAGCTTTTTGGGCGGCTTGAATCCGGGTAAATTGTAAATCAGGTGCTAACAGACTTTGTGGTAAGCGTTCCATTAAATACTGGGGACGTTCCCACAATGGCATTGTATTTGCTATTTCTACCAAATGAGTCACCCGCCGCAGTTCTGCCCCCAGGGTGATATCCATTCCCGATTCAAAAGCCGCTTGTTCAATAGCAGCATACTTTTGTTTGGCTTGTTCTACCTTTTGTCGATGTTCTGGACTTTTACGGGCGATTTTTGCTAACCAGCCATTCCCCCAACGCACGTGTCCCGCTTCTTCTGGGAGAATTTTAGCGATGGTTTCCCTAATTTTGATGTTTTCTGGGGTTTGTGGCGCTTGTTTGAGGGCGTAGATGTGAGCCGAGAAATATTCACAACCCCGTTTTTCGGTGACATTAATCGCCGCCAAGGGAGCAATGATACCGTATTCGGGGTCACTTTCATTCTGAAAGGCTTCTGGGTCTAGCAGGCGTTCAAATTCGTCAATATAGGAACCACCAGGGGGAGTACCGATATCCGCCCCCAATTCTACTAACAAATCAGTTAACCAGAGGGCATGACGGGCTTCATCGGCGATGTGACGAGATAAATCCTGCACCAATTCTCTGGGCTTACCATTGAGTTTTTCAATGACTTCTGTTAAATCTTTACAGCTGCGTTGTTCGCTGTAACGGTAGCGATTGAGAGTAATTAAATGGATTTGGCGATCGCACACTACCTGTTTGAGAACATCCCTCGCGCTCAAAACATTCTGAAATTTACGGGGATAAATAACTGCCATAAGTTAAGTTTTGTTAACTATCTTTATTTCATAGTAACTGGTACTAGGATTTCTCAGACAACAATCCATCTGCTACCCAGTCTCATGAGTAATCAGATGATCACAGCCACAATACTAGATAAAACCAGATTTTTTCGCAGCTTTTCCTCGCAGAATCACTAGCTATCGCCCTAAATTATAAATTTATGTAACATAAACCCAATTTTGTAACTTTGGTTACAGAAATTTTGCTATTCTAAAGAAACAAAAGATAACTAACTAACCATTTATCACTAAAAACATAAGGAGGACTGGAGTTATGTCTATTCAAGATAGAACACGTGCGTTAACAATGCGTCAATATCAGCAAGTCAAAAACCGTCAACAATCAATGCTGATGCGTGCCGCACAGGAACTCGGTCTTCCCACAGAATTATCCAAATACTGGAGTCCCATTCAAGGGAAAATTGATCCTACCATTCGGTTGATTTATGAAACTAGTCATGCTTCCATGAGCTAGATTTTGAGCATCTCCCAAAAATGTCAACACCAAGTTGATAGAGGAAAAATCTAGGTTACTATAGCAACCGCCAAGGACGTTAGGACATAAGTTGATGATAAAAGCTATACACCGAAAAGCTTTTACCCCACTCCCTACTCCCCAGGTATAGCTTGAAAATTGCCATCTACCGAAATTTTGATAGTGAGTAAGAAAAAAAAGCCACCCTCATCGGGTGGCTAAAAAATCATTAATTAACTCAATTAGCAATCGTAATAGAGGTAAAACTCATAAGGATGAGGACGTAACTGCATCTGCTTAACTTCATTAGCCAGCTTGTAGTCAATCCAGTTTTGTAAGAAGTCTTCCGAGAATACCCCTGAGTCTGTCAAGAAAGCATGATCATTTTCTAATGCTTCCAAAGCCAATTCCAGAGAACCCGGAGTTGAAGGAACCTTCGCCAGTTCTTCTGGAGAGAGTTCATAAATATTTTTATCTAGGGGTTCACCAGGATGGATTTTGTTCTTGATGCCATCAATACCAGCACACAGCATAGCTGCAAATGCTAAGTAAGGGTTAGAAGTCGCATCAGGACAACGGAACTCTAAGCGCTTGGCTTTAGGGTTATCGCCAGATAAAGGAATCCGCACAGAAGCAGAACGGTTCCCTTGAGAATAAGCCAAATTCACTGGTGCTTCATAACCAGGTACTAGGCGTTTATAAGAGTTCGTTGTGGGGTTAGTAATGGCTAACAGTGCGGGTGCGTGCTTCAGAATACCACCAATGTAGTAAAGCCCCATTTCACTCAAACCAGCATACTTGTCACCTGCAAATAGAGGCTGACCATTTTTCCAAATGGACTGGTGACAGTGCATACCAGAACCGTTATCGCCAAAAATTGGTTTTGGCATAAAAGTCACAGTTTTGCCGTATTTCTTAGCCACATTCTTGATGACATACTTGTAAGTCATCAGCCAATCAGCAGCTTCAATCAACTTACCAAAGCGGAAACCTAGTTCGCACTGACCACCAGTCGCCACTTCGTGGTGTTGTTTTTCAATAGGTACGCCGCAATCTTTCATTGTCAGCAGCATTTCAGTCCGGATATCTTGGAAGCTATCTGCTGGTGATACCGGGAAGTAACCTTCTTTGAAGCGTGTTTTGTAACCCAAGTTGGGGCTTTCTTTCCGACCAGAGTTCCAAGCACCTTCTACTGAGTCTACATGGTAGTAGCCTTCATGGGCATTTTGGTCAAAGCGGACATCATCAAAGATAAAAAATTCAGCTTCAGGGCCAAAGAATGCTGTATCACCAAGACCAGTAGAAACTAGGTAATCGACGGCACGTTGGGCAATTACACGGGGACAACGGTTGTACCATTCACCTGTGCGGGGTTCTTTAATACTACAAACTATACTTAACGTCGGCTCTTTCATGAAGGGGTCGATCCAAGCAGTGTTGGGATCGAGTACCATCATCATGTCCGATTCGTTAATATTTTTCCAACCCCGAATGCTGGAACCGTCAAAAGGTACGCCATCAGAGAAGGAACTTTCATCGATTTGGTCTTGATACAAAGTTAGATGCTGCCAAGTTCCTGGTGTATCGATGAATTTCAGATCAATCATCTGAATTTTTTGGTCTTGAATCATTTTCAAGACTTCTTGTGGGGTTGTCATTGTTACTCCTTCTCTACCAATTTTCTAAAGTAATACCAGAATCTTCCAAAGCATCCTAACCCAGATGATCTGAACTAAGTTGTAGATGACACACCTGAAATATCATAAATCCTGGACATTAGAAGATTTTGTACTTTTTGTTACAGCTTATCTGGATTACAGCTTATATTAACCTTTTACCGAACATCTGCACAAAACTTAAAGTTCGTCTCATCAGGGGTCAACTTTGGCATAGAATCCTTAAATAGCGGATCAATTGTTTTTGTGTCCCATCATTTTAATAAAATAAATGGCACAAAACTTTACGGGTGCATAAGTGCAACCAAATTAATATCAAACCATAGATAGCATTGATTAGGAGAATAAGAATGCGGGATGCAGTTACAAGCTTGATTAAGAATTATGATGTTGCTGGTCGGTATTTTGACCGAAATGCAATTGACAGCCTCAAATCTTATTTTGAAAGCGGCACAGCACGGGTACAAGCAGCAGCGGCCATTAACTCTAATGCTGCTTCTCTTGTCAAGCAGGCTGGTTCTAAGTTATTTGAAGAACAACCAGAGTTGATTCGTCCCGGCGGTAATGCCTACACTACTCGTCGTTATGCCGCTTGTCTGCGGGATATGGACTATTACCTCCGCTATGCTACCTATGCCCTGGTTGCGGGTAATATGAATGTGTTGGATGAACGTGTATTGCAAGGATTGCGGGAAACTTACAATTCTTTAAGTGTACCTATTGGACCTACGGTTTATGGTATTCAAATTCTGAAGGATATGGTAAAGGCACAAGTAGCAGCCGCAGGTATTGCTGATACTTCCTTTGTGGATGAACCTTTTGATTATATGACTCGTGAGTTGAGCGAGAAGGATATTTAGTATCTAGCCCTGGTGATGAGAAATGGCGGGAGAATAAACCCAGTCCGTAACGACGGATAATATAACAATCGCACTTTGGCTTTTTTGACAAGGTGCGTTTACTTTTTTTAATATTCCAAATGAGTTATTTCCTTACCCGGAGAATAATAATACTGAATTTTTTTGTCGTAAAATATATTACTGGTGGTTTAGTCCTTGACAAATTTCCATGAGTATTAATGATCTAGAATTTTTACACGGTGCGGCTTTTCTTCGACTTCTGAAGGGAACAGCTAATATATCCATCAGTTATTTATCTTCTATACATCCATCACTTTATCTTATAAAAAGCACAAATAGGGAATCGGCGATTTTATTCAAAATATCTAAAAAGCCCAATTCATCTTGGCCATTTAGCTTTAGTTCACAGGAAGAAATTGCGTTGACAAAGTTTCATAGTATATATACTGATGTCCAATTGTTTATAGCATTGATTTGTCATCGAGATGGTATTTGTTGTCTATCAGAAGAACAACTATGGACAATTCTTGATTCTCGTGAGGGTTTAGCTAATCAGCGTGTTTCTGTAAAAAGAGAGCTAAGAGGGAGCTATTATGTTAAAGGTACGGGAAGAGTCCTTTTAGAGCGTACAATTCCCCAAAATAACTGGCCAGAAGTAATTTTATCAGCATAAAGTTTAATTATGACAAATATTCCAATTATTAAAAATGGCTCCTGTATTGATCACTTAATTAGGAAAATAGAGAAACAAATCGGAGAAAGAGAAGCTTATCGACTCAAAGACACTGCTATTGAAGTTGTTCAGAATTGTGTCAAATTTTATTCAGAAACTTTTGGTTATGGGGATGTAGGAGAAAATAGCACGGGTTTAGTTAGTCAACTATATAAAGGAGCAGATCCTATTCCTAATTGTACAACCGGACTTATTTATGGTCGAGTTCAAAGTGGAAAAACCAACACAACTATTGCAACTTTAGCACTAGCGCATGAAAATAATTTTCGTTGTTTTATTGTTTTAACTTCAGATAATACATGGTTAGGGGAACAAACTGCTAACCGTTTTAATAACCAAGTTCAAGGAGGACCGGTTATTTTTGATTGGGAAGCATGGAAAAAAGACCCTGAAGATTTTGCTAAAACTAAAGTTATACCCTACGTTAAAGATACGGGTGTTGTTTTAGTTACCACAAAAAATGTTTCTCATTTGAAGAGATTATTGATAGTTTTAAAAACAGCTAAAATTAAAAATTTCCCTACATTAATTTTTGATGATGAAGCAGACAATGCTAGTTTAAATACGAATGAAGCTAAACAGTCTAAAAAAGGAAAAGATGCAATTTCTGACAGTACAACTTTTGAGCAAATACATAGCAATATTCGTCAAGAAGTTGCTAATCATATTTATATTCAAATAACCGCAACTCCCCAAAGTTTATTATTACAACGTCTCGATACTCCTTGTAAACCTCAGTTTTGTGCAGCATTACCAGAACCGGGAGATAGTTATATGGGAGGAGATTTATTTTTTTCTGAAAGTAGTAAGCACTATCGAATCGTTGATGCTGAGGAAATTGGTCAAATCAAAAAACAAAATGGTGCAATTAATCCTGGTAATAAATGGATAATTCCTGAAGGGCTAAGGTTTGCATTATGTTGTTTCTTCTTAGGTTCAACTTACAAAATGTTATCTTCAGATGACGAAGATGCTATATATTCCTTTTTGGCTCATATTTGCTATAAGCAAGATATCCATACAAATTTAGAACAAGTAATCAGTAATTTCGTCATTAATTTAGATCAAGCAATTAGGCAAAGGAGTTCACAAACAGATTATAACCAAGCAATAAAATGGTTAGAACAAGCCTATAAAGAGTTAGAGAAAACCGCAGATAAATTACCTCCAGTCAATGAACTAATAGAGGAATTGAAAATTAAACTAAGACACGCAATTCCTAAAATTATTAATGCAAATAATCCCGATAAAGAACCTAATTATAATCCTGGTATGAATATCTTGATTGGGGGTAATAGATTAGGTAGAGGTGTGACAATTAAAGGCTTAATGGTCACTTATTATGGGCGGGATGCAAAACAAAAAGTATTTGATACTGTGCATCAACACGCTCGAATGTATGGATATCGTCCAAAATTAAAAGATGTTACTCGTCTCTTCTTACCAGAAAATATACTAGATACCTTTCGGACAATTCATGAAGCAGATGAAGCAATGCGTCAAGCAATTGGAGATGACATTAATAATATTAAACTTCAACCTGTTTGGATAGGTGGGAATCTAAAACCAACCCGCTCTAATGTTTTAGATCCTTCAGCAATTAATGTATTAACACCGGGTTCATCAATTTATCCTCAAAATCCAGCTTATAAAAAAGAAGAGATTCAAGATAGTTTCCAGAAACTTGAAAAACTTTTAATCAATTATAAAGATGATGATTTGTATGATGAGGTAAATTTAGACTTTATCATTGAAATACTGAGTTATACTAAAAGTCATTATGTAAGCTCAGAAAGTCCTTATGGACGTTCTGAAAAATGGGAAGACAAGCGCATTATTAAGGGTTTAAAAGATATGAAAACTCAAGGTATGACAAAAGGACGTTTAAATGTTCGTAGAGGTAAAAGTAAAAAAAACAAAGGTCAAGGATTGGATCTTTCAATGACAGATACTGGTGTATCAGGTAGTACATCAGGTACGTGGACAAAAAAAGCTAAAGATGAATATCCCGATGTACCAACATTAATTATTTCCTATCAACAAGGCGAAAAAATTAGGGGATGGGATGACCACCCTATATATTTTCCTGTGTTAGTGTTGCCAAAACAAAAGTTTGTTTTAATGTTTAATTATAATGATTAATGGTGAAGCAGCGACTGGATACACTTTTAGTAGAGTTAAATTTATGTCCTTCTCGCGCCTTAGCACAGCGCTTAATTCAAGCGGGTGAGGTGACTGTTAATCAGCAGGTGGTGGATAAGGCGGGGACGGAAGTTGATATTGCGGCGGATGTTAAGGTGAAGGAGCGATCGCGCTTTGTGTCTCGCGGTGGTGAAAAACTCGCTAAGGCTTTACAATTTTTTACAATTTCGGTGGCGGGACGTGTTTGTCTCGATGGTGGTATTTCTACTGGGGGATTTACTGACTGTTTGTTACAAGCTGGAGCAGTAAAAGTTTACGGGATTGATGTCGGTTATGGACAAGTGGACTGGGGTTTAAGAAATGACCCACGGGTGATTTTAAGAGAACGGACTAATTTACGTCATCTCACACCGGAAGAGTTGTATGGCGAAAGTCAGGAAATACCTGATTTGGCGGTGGTGGATGTATCGTTTATTTCCTTAACCAAGATTTTGCCGGCTTTGTGGCGTTTAACCACCTCTCCCAGGGATGCAGTATTGCTGGTTAAACCCCAGTTTGAGGTGGGAAAATCCCGTGTAGGTAAAAAGGGCGTTGTCCGCAATCCTGATGACCAAGCTGATGCTATTTTCCAAGTGTTGCAAATGGCTTGTGAATTAGGATGGAAATACCAAGGTTTAACTTGGTCGCCTATTACTGGCCCGGCGGGTAATATTGAGTATCTTTTATGGTTAGGAATGGAAGGTGATACACCACCACCTGATTTAAATGCAATTAAGCAAATGACGCAATCAGCAATGAGTGATTTAACTTAAATCAGTGAAACATGAAAAGAACCCCTCCCTAACCCTCCCCCTTCGGGTGATGCCTCCGGCACGCTACGCGGTAAGCGCAGCCATGCCTGCAGGGCTTTACACCAGTCGCCTACGGAGGGAAACCCGCCTACAGCGCTGGTTCACCGCAAGCGAGGAGGGAACCGGATTTTTGTAGTTTAGTGGGGTCAAAATAATATGCAGCCTCACAAATAATTGCTATAACTGTTAACTGTTAAACATCGTAAATCAGACATTCTATGGCTTCTGGATGGCTGTCACAGTAGGTTTCTAAAGCGGTTTTGCGTTGTTTTGCTTGCTGCTGATGTGCTTTTTCTGCTTGTAATTCTTCGACGATATCCCAAGCTACAGCACAGTTAGCCGAATTGTCTCCGTCGATTTCGCAGGTTTGACGAGCTTCCGCAATGGATTCTAGGATAGCTTCTTGCAGAGTTTTAGTGCCGGCGTTCACAGCAGATTTAACGGTTTCTAGGGTTTTTGTCATGATATTTTCACCTTTGTTGAATCAGTAAAAAAACAAAAAAATAAAATTTCTGGCGGTGGTGTTTGCCTTGATTTTTATTTCCATTATTTCTGCAATTTTGCATCTAAAATTCGTAATTTAGAGCGGTTGTCATGATAATTTGATGGAAATTGATTATTGATATTTTGCCCCTAATTCCTGTTGCAAGCGATACAGAATTGTATTGTGATCAACTTGAGATAAAATTTCGGCAATGACTGTATTAGCTCCTAATTCTCCCCAAGTACAACCTTGTTCTAAATATACTTGGGCTGCTTTACCTACGGTGTATGCACCATAAGCTGCGATTCCAGATTGTGCGATCGCAGTGCCAGCGTAAGCAGTAATATTGAGAGGATTTTCACCACTGGCGATCGCCGCCGTACTCTTACCTAAACCTAATACTATTGTACTACCTATTTCTCCTAACAACAAACCACCAGAACTCAAGAAAATTCTCTTTAAAATTTTGCTGGCTTCATAGCTAGTCATAGGTAAACCATATAACCGGGCTAGAGAACGAATCAAAGCTAAATCAGCGATCGCACCACAGATGACATCTAAAACAGGTACAGGATTTAATCCTACTGCCAAAGCCTTATATTTAGTGAATTTCCAAATAATATCTTCAGCTTCTTGGTCACGAAAATCTATAGTTTTTTGGGCGATGGCTTTTTCTGCATCCCGTGCTTGAATAAGTGCATTTAAAGCCAACAGCGATCGCCCTTCCCGATTAAGTATATTTAAAATTGTCTGCTGTAATTCCTCAATCTGGGGCTGTGGAGTCTCCCATTCATAACTCACCCGACCATCCGGCCATTCCACCCGCACTTCCATAGGCGCTGGTTCCGCCGCCACCATGACAATTTCATCAGGTAATAAAGGCGGTGCTTGGGGATGTCCTGCGCCTAATTGTTGCAAATTATCATAAATTGCTGAACGGTCAGTTTCGGGATATAAATCAATTTTGTTAAATACTAAAATCAGAGGTTTTTGTGCCTTGCGTAACTCCAGCAATCCGCGATACTCAGTCCGCGTAATATCCCCCGAAACCACAAACAAAATTAAATCAGCTTGACGCGTCACCTCTCGCGCCATATTTGCCCGTGCTTCCCCGGCAATTTCATCTAAACCAGGAGTATCAATTAACTCTACTAATACCTTAGCACCTGGTTGCCAACGCACAGAACGGGGCCATTGGGTGACACCATTTAAAGGGCCGGTTTGCAGAATCTTCTCCCCCAGCAAAGCATTTAACACGGCTGATTTTCCCCGACTCACCAAACCAAAAGCTGCAATTCTAATTACATTAGAGTCTAATTTGTTGAGTGTGGAGTTCAACGTGTCTAATTCTGGTTTCAGCAAGCCTAGCAATTGCGGGTTTGAAGAAAACTGTCCCGACTTGCGGAGATATCCATACCAAGATAGTGCTTGTCTGAGACTAGCACGGGCGCGGTTTAAATGAGTTTCTTGGAGATTACGCACGAAGTTAAAGGTTCAGCCTACATCTCTATTGTGAACTATATTTTGTGCTTTTAAAGTTAAACCAATTGCCTAGCTTCTTAAACCCATAAAGTTGCGATCGCCTGCACCGAATTTTGGTTTGACATCACCAAAGGGACAAATTTAACCAGCTAAACTTCATCTCTACATCACGCAGATATACCACTTTTAGCAAAATTTTACACTTGATGATGTTAGCAAAAATCACATCTTCTTAGCAATAAAATCGTAACATCATGTTTGGCTAATTACTTTTAATCAAAGTTATTGAGCTTGCTGAAGGGTGGAAGTGTTATCTATTCTCTACCCACTAGCCAGAGACATTAATTATATTTTTATTGCAAATTGTAACAGCCCCATGATATGCTGAAAACAAATTGATAAATGCCCTTGTAATTTTTAAGTAGTCAGTAGGTTTGGGTAATGTCGCAGCGAAAGATATCTTTGGTAGTGTTAAATAGTTGGAATTGTCCACCCTAAATTTAGCCCTTGAATCTTGCAATAATCAGCAATATTTCCAGATAGATAGTAGAAAATCAGGTGGAATTTTTACTAATTAATCAGACCTGCAAATTGAGCTTTTCATCATTTGTCTGAAGGTATTAACCTCATAAGTGTTCCGCATACTGTCCGACTCTGCAAATCAGTATGCTGATTACTCATTTTTGTTGAAAAATGGGCTATTGAGAGTGCATCAAAGCACTGCTAATTTTATCTGAATAACCAAGCTAGGAGGAAACTTGAACGGAACAATTTTGAGGCGAGAGTGGTTTTCTAACACTCAGCGAGATATTATGGCTGGCGCTGTAGTCGGACTAGCCTTAATTCCAGAAGCCATAGCTTTTTCCATCATTGCCGGGGTTGACCCCAAAGTTGGGCTTTACGCCTCATTTATTATCGCAGTGATCACCGCCTTTTTAGGAGGTAGACCAGGATCAATTTCTGCCGCTACAGGCGCAATGGCGCTGCTAATGATTGATTTGGTCAAAGATCATGGATTGCAATATCTATTCGCCGCTACCTTCTTAACGGGGGTGTTTCAAGTTTTATTTGGGGTACTAAAACTCGGTCGCCAAATGAGATTTGTCCCCAGGGCGGTAATGATTGGCTATATTAACGCTTTAGCGGTGTTGATTTTTCTGGCTCAGTTACCCCAACTCACCAATGTTCCGCCCACAGTATATATACTGACTTTGCTTTCCTTGGGAATTATTTATATACTGCCTCGATTCAACAAAGTAGTCCCCTCGCCCCTAGTAGCTTTAGCTGTAATGACTATAGCTGCGATCGCGCTGAAACTAGAAGTTCCCACAGTCGGGGATATGGGAGAACTACCCACAACTTTACCCCTCTTTGCCCTGCCCCAAGTACCTTGGGAACTGGAAACCCTGCAAATTATTCTGCCCTATTCCCTCACCTTAGCGCTAGTTGGTTTGTTAGCTTCTTTATTAACCGCAGCTTTGGTGGATGAACTCACAGATACACCCAGCGATAAAAACCGAGAAGCCAAAGGACAAGGTATTGCGAACATTGTTACCGCCTTTTTTGGGGGGATGGCAGGATGTGGGATGATTGGACAATCGGTAATTAATGTCCAGTCTGGCGGACGAGGAAGACTGTCAACCCTAGCTTCAGGAATTTTCCTGTTAATTGCCATTCTGTTTTTGCAGGATTGGGTGAAGCAAATGCCTATGGCCGCATTAGTCGCAGTCATGATTATGGTATCAATTGGGACATTTCGCTGGTCGTCCTTAAAAAATATGCCCCGCATCCCCCGCACAGAAACCGCCGTCATGTTGACAACAATGTTTGTCACGATTTTTACCCGGAATTTTGCCCTGGGTGTAATCACAGGTATTGTCATGAGTACAGTATTCTTCTCCCGGAATATTGCTCAGTTGGTATTTGTGGATAAAGTCCTGAGTGAAGATGGCGGACATCGCATCTATAAAGTCGTCGGACAAATTTTCTTTTTATCGAGAGATGAATTTCTCGCGTCTTTTGATTTTACCGAACTCGTCGAGCGCGTCACCATTGACTTAACTCATGCTCACCTGTGGGATCAAGGTGCAGTGGAAGTTCTGGATAAAGCAATCATGAAATTTCGCCGAAATGGGGTAGATGTAGACATCATCGGACTGAATGAAGCTAGTGCGACTTTGCTGAATAAATTAGCAACTTCTCAAAAAGCTGATGCTATCAAACAAGAGTAGTATATTGACCTTTTAATCCAAATACCGGGACTCAAACCATCATGAAAAATATTTTACTTTGTACCGATGGTTCAGCTTTTGCGAACAACATTTATAAATATGGCGCTTGGTTTGCTCGTCAATTTCATTCCCATATCAATGTTTTGTTTGTCACAGATATTCGCAGTCAACAAGTAGCTTCTACTGGTAACTTAAGCGGTAGCATTGGGCTGGGTGCTTCTGAAAATTTGTTGAATGAATTGGTGGAGTTGGAACATAAAAAAGCCAAGCTGAACAATCAACGGGCGCGCTTAATTTTGCAAAATGCCGGCGAAACTCTCAAAGCTGAGGGAATCACAGATTTTAAGTTGACAAATAAAACCGGATTTCTGGTAGATTGTTTTCATGAATTTGAAAATGATGCCGATTTAATTGTTTTAGGTAAACGGGGAGAAGCGGCAAATTTTGCATCTGGACATTTAGGAGCAAATGTAGAGCGCATTGTTCGCATTACAAAAAAACCATGTTTAGTTACCCCCTGTGAATATAAACCATTTGAGAAAGTTTTAGTTGCTTATGACGGCAGTTTGGCAGGGAAGAAAACACTACAATTTCTAGTAAATTCTTCTTGCTTCCAAAAGTTAGAAATACATCTGTTAAAAGTAACTAAAAAGGAAACATATCCCAGGGCAGAGAATAGAGTTAATGAGGCTAAATATATTTTAGAATCAGCAGGTTTTAATCTCATTTCTACCATTATAGAAGGTGAAGCAGAAGAGGTTATTAATCAATATATTACTGAGCATAATATTAGCCTTTTACTTATGGGATCGCATGGACATAGCCGCATCCGTAATTTAGTAATTGGTAGTACGACAATTCAACTTCTAAGGAGTAGTAATATTCCTGTATTGCTGTTCCATTAAGAGGTTGTTAATCAAAGTGATTGTTCTTAATTTTATGTTTCCATCAATTACCCTGATTCCCCCTTAAATAGAGGATTTAATAGAGGATTTACACAGGAAATATCTTGTTTTTAGGCGTATCGGGAGTTTTAAAAATTCCGCAGTAGCCGGAAACCATATTAATTGCAATTATTTAACAGAGGAAAACCTTTCATGCAAATAACCAATGAAATCCATTTTCGTAACGTCCAAGGAGATATTCTTGGGGGTTTAACGGCGGCGGTGGTGGCCTTACCGATGGCATTAGCTTTTGGTATTGCTTCTGGTGCGGGTGCTGCTTCTGGGTTATGGGGCGCAATATTAGTGGGATTTTTTGCTGCTTTATTTGGTGGTACACCCAGCCTGATTTCTGAACCCACAGGCCCCATGACGGTAATTGTCACCGCAGTTATTGCCGGACTCCAATCTCAGAATGAAGAACAGGGTCTGGCCATGGCATTTACTGTGGTGATGATGGCCGGAGTAGTTCAAATCCTGTTTGGGGTATTGCGATTGGGGCGGTATATTACCATGTTGCCCTATAACGTGATTTCTGGATTTATGACCGGAATTGGCGTAATTCTGATTTTTCTGCAAATTGCACCCTTCTTGGGTCAAGAAACTCCTAAAGGTGGCGTTCTGGGGGTACTGCGAAATCTCCCGGATCTGATTGCTAATATCAGTGGTCCAGAAACTACTTTAGGGGTGATAACTTTAGGCATTCTGTTTTTATACCCAGCTAGATTTAAAAAAGTTGTCCCCCCCCAACTGGTGGCTTTAGTCATCGGTACGGTAATTTCTCTGTTTTTCTTTAGTGGGGTTGAAATTCGCACTATTGCCACTATCGGCACAATTACTCCGGGTTTGCCTAACTTCCAGTTGCCGACTTTTACCCCGGCAAATTTGCAGTTAATGTTTGTTAACTCCGTGGTATTGGGAGTGGTGGGTTCCATTGATTGTTTGTTAACTTGTCTGGTGTCCGACAGTCTCACCCGGACTGAACATAAATCTAATAAGGAATTAATCGGTCAAGGTATTGCTAATGTGATTACCGGTTTATGTGGTGGAGTTGCTGGTTCTGGAGCGACAACGGCGACTGTGGTTAATATCCAAGCTGGTGGACGCACGGCATTATCTGGTATTAGTCGGGCTTTATTTCTGTTAATTGTGGTTTTGTGGGCGGCTCCTTTAACTTCTGGGATTCCTCTGGCTGTATTAGCTGGGATTGTCTTAAAAGTAGGGATTAATATTATTGATTGGGGCTTTCTCAAACGGGTTCACAAAATCTCTTGGAAGGCGGCGGGAATTGTCTATAGTGTGGTACTGCTAACGGTGTTTGTAGATTTAATGATTGCGGTAGCCGTAGGGGTATTTATTGCTAATATCTTGACTATTGAGCGCCTGGATCAACTGCAATCTAATTCTGTGAAAGCAATTACTGACGCTGATGATCAAATTGTTCTGACTGCGGAAGAAAAGCAACTTTTAGATTCAGCGAACGGGCGAGTTTTGCTGTTCCATCTCAGTGGTCCGATGATTTTCGGTGTTGCTAAAGCTATTGAGAGAGAACATCGGGCGATCGCTAACTACGATGTTTTGATTGTTGATTTGTCTGAAGTTCCGGTACTGGGTGTCACTTCTTCTTTGGCCATTGAAAGTGCCATTCAAGAGGTTCTGGAGGCTGGACGGGACGTGATTATTGTCGGTGCAACCGGAAAAGTCAGAAATCGCTTAGAAAAGTTGGGTATTGCTGGTTTAATTCCGGGACACTACTGGATGAGCGATCGCTTAAATGCACTGAAAGAAGGCTTAAGTTTGGTTCTTGAAAAGCAAGGTTCTACCTCACAATGAAAGAGGCAAACCTTTTCCTTCTATTTCTTAATTAAGCTGCTGTTATATTTGATTAATGGGTGTCCACTTTTTGAGTGTTGACACCTTTCATTTTTATCAAATCACTTAGAGGATGTTTATGAGTGGAGAGTACAGGAGCTACCAGTGATTGTCAGCCCTATAGATGGAGGTGTCTAACTTGAAGTGGACTGAAAAATTCCAATCTTTGTTGGTTATTGCTGCTATTTTTATGGGGTTAGGGTTGGGACAAATTAGCTGGTTTTCTGACAATGCTGTTTATTTGATTGTCCCTTCTTTAATGGTGATGCTTTATGGAGTCTTTCTCAATATTCCTGTTAATCGCTTAGGTAACGCGTTTCAAAACTATCAGGTGACAGGATTGAGTCTAGGGATAAACTTTCTCTGGACTCCTGTATTTGCCTGGGGACTGGGAGCAATTTTTTTGAGAGATAGTCCTGATTTGCGGGTAGGACTAATTATGTTAATGGTTACACCCTGTACAGATTGGTATATTATTTTTACTAATATCGCCAAAGGAGATGTGGCTCTGGCTACGGCTTTACTGCCGTTAAATCTGCTTTTACAAGTTATTTTATTGCCCATTTACCTGATATTATTTGCTGGGACACTGGTTAATATTAATGTAGTTATTTTGCTAGAAAGTGTGGTGTTGGTTTTAGTTGTTCCCTTGCTTTTAGCTTTAATTTCTCAAAGGTTAATTCACCCTGTAAACCTTAACGGGTGACAACATAGCTAGACAGCTTGTTGAATAAGGGATAGAGCC
>NZ_CAWUOL010000096.1:0-18477 GCF_963923915.1 Nodularia chucula CCY0103
AAAAGATTTGCCTGCTCTACCTCCTGCCATTTTTTAGTTCCGTCGAACTCACGTTTCTTTATATGATAATTAGTATAAGGTGGTTTAGCCATAGCGTCACTATATCCCCTATAGCAATATTTTTGCAGTAAAAATTTGCAACCTCATCATAATTATGGTTTAATTAGAAAATTCAGTTCTCGTGGCCAATATCCATAAGACGTAACAGGCAAAACCTGTAATACGGGGGAAAGTCCGGTGTAAATCCGGCGCTGTCCCGCAGCTGTAATGAGACACAAACAACTACTGTCTCTAAGTCAGAATGCCCACTGAAGCACCTTCCAAGTAAACACCTATCTGCGAGGCACAGATAATGCATAAATTAAAAAGAATCGGTCAGCACAAGTATTTATTAAAACTGAATTAAACCCCAAATATTTGTAAATTGTGTTTTCCTGCAACAAATAGGTTAAGGTCTCTTCCCTTAACTATTTATTTGTTCGCCCAATTGACATATAAAAAACTCACCACAACAGCAAGTGAGTTAACCAGAAAAACACTCTTAATCAACCTGAAATATCAGCATTTATCGGCGTTTATCGGCGGTAAAAAAACTCATGTCTTAGACCTTTGCAACCATCTAAATCTTCAACACATAAACCAGATGCCTAACTTTCATTGGTCATTTCTGATTAACCTCCTAATTTTGCATACAACCTATGTAATTTTATCGGGAGGATATGTCATAGCCTCAGAAACAGAACCCGATATTGAACTGACTGTAATTGAGAAACTCTTAAATCAAAGAGTCTCTTCACCCTTACGGCGTGATGGGACAGTAGAAGACTCCACCCGTCCCGTATATGTAATTAACCAAGAAGAAATTGAAGCTAGAGGGGCACGAACAGTCAAAGAAGCCCTGCGATTTCTCCCCGGTGTGTTAGGTGATGGTACAGTGGGAACAGGAGTTGGTGCATTAAGCGGTCAATTTATTCGCGGTTCTAACACCGGACAAGTTTTAATATTATTAGATGGTAGACCAATTAATAACTTAGGTTCTGGTGGTTTTGACCTTTCCGAAATTACCACCAACAATGTAGAAAGAATCGAAGTTTTACCCGGTGGTGGTTCTACTTTGTACGGTTCCGATGCAATTGGGGGCGTAATTAACATTATTACTCGTCGTCCTACAGAAAGAATTACCACCGAAACTGGAGTTACCCTGGGTTCCTATGGATTAAATCAGCAAACCATTCAAAATAGCGGGAGACAAGGAGATATATCTTGGGTTGTGGGTTATAACCGTACTCAAGCTGATAATAATTACCCCTTTTCCATTCCTGAAGCTAACTTTGAGGGAATCAGAGAAAACGATGATGTTCTATTCAATAATTTTAACGTCAAATTAGAAGCAGATTTAGGGAATAGAAACACCTTAACTCTTTCCACATTATACTTAGGCAAAAATCAGGGAGTATCAGGGGGAGTACCAATTCCTGAACCACAATTTGGTCAAGGATTTTTCAATTCTTTAACTCCTAACAATCGCAAATTTACCGACCAAGTTTTAGCTGACTTAACTTGGAACTCTCAGCTAGGAGAAGGAAACGATTCCTTATTAACAGCCAAGATTTATACAGATTTTCTCAACACTCGCTTTGATAGTCGTAGTGGTGCAATTACATCTCAAAGCAGATTTGAAACAAACCAAAGGTCTTACGGTCTTCAAGCCACCCACAGTTGGCAATTAGCCGAAAATCAAATATTAGTCTATGGCTTTGATTACCGCACCGTAAATGTAGTTAATAACAGCTTTCAATTTGCCACAAATGTCAATACCGAAAACTATAATGATAGTATTAAGCAAGGTGCAGTTTTTGCTAAATACGAAACTAACTTAACTCCTAGCCTCAGTTTGAATTTAGGAGTCAGGCAAGATTTTAGTAGCTTAGTTAATGGTTCGTTTACATCACCATCTGTAGGTACAAAACTCAAACTATCCGATTCTACAACACTGCGGGCTAACTATATCAGAAACTTCCGAGCGCCCACCATAGCTAACTTATTTAACAATAATCCTACCAATATTGGTAATCCAGAACTGGAACCAGAAAAAGGCAATAGTTATGATATTGGAATTGACCAAAAACTCGGTGATATTGGGTTGTTGAGGTTAACATTTTTTCAAAACCGAGTATCTGATACCATCGCTTTTACTAGACTCACACCCCCGATAAATGGCAATACAGGTACTTTTGAAAATATCGGCTTGGTTCGCACCAGAGGAATTGAAGCTGCTTTAAATGTACAACTAGCCAACAATATTTTTGCCTTTGCTAATTATACTCTCAATGACCCGCAGATTTTAGAAAGTAGCAATCCTGCGGAAGTAGGTAAAGAGTTACGCTTTGCAGGTGCAAATAGTTTAAATGCAGGAATTTCTTATGAAAATGGTCAAGGTGTATATTTAGGATTTCTCATGCGTTCCCTGAGTGGCTATCCTACGAATAATACCAATACAGAATTTTTGTCAGGTTATACTACCTTTGATACTAAACTGAGAATTTCTCTGAGTGATAACCTTGTACTTAGTGGTAGTGTAGATAATATTTTTAACCAACGCTATCAGCTATTTCCTGGTTTCCCTGATGCAGGTAGAATTTTTCAAGTTGGTTTGAGATCCACATTCTAAAAAGTTAGTAAAAATTGGTAAATGCCATGACACAATTTAATCCTTCTGTAACACCATTAAATTTGATGACAACTGAGCCTCTGCTTACAGGAGGTAGAGTTGAGTATGAAGATTTTCCAGCAGATACTGATGTTTTATCATCATTGCTCTACACTTTATTTCAAGAAAATTGGCATCAAGTAGGAGTAGGTCATATTGCCGAAGGTGGTGTATTAGAATTAGAATTTACTGCTGCACCTAAATTGTGTATTCTTTACGATGGTTATTTAACAGTAGCGGCTGAAGGTTGGCATTTACACTTATGTATTGAACCAAGTTTAGGGGGACCAGAGTGTAAAACACCTTTAAAATTAAGACAAAAGCGTCAAGTCAGTCGGGCTGCATTTTACCGCCGTTTTAATGCAGAAGGAAATCCCAGAAGTTGGGGAATTAAATTTTGGAATGGTGCAAATGTAGAGGTAATGACGATATTTTTCCCTAATCCTTTTGTGGAAGGTGAAAATTTATTACCAGAGGGTAAACCGAATTTAGATAAGTTAGCACTGTATGAGGAAATGCGGGAAATTTATGTGTTAGGAAAGCAGTCTATACCATTTACTCGCAATCCTTTAAAGCGTTCTTATATATCAGTTTGTACTTCTGGGCGTTGTCTTCCTTCGCGGAAGTGGGAACCGACTTTTACAGCTTTAAAAGCATCTGTGGAAAAAGCCGGTTTGGATATTGAGGTGAGAACTTCTGGCTGTTTGGAGGTTTGTAAGTTGGGACCAGTGGTGTTTAATTCTGAAGATAGGAGTTGGTACACTCGTGTTACTCCTGATGTGGCTGAAACTATTGTTGAGAAACATTTAGTAAACGGTAATAAAGTCAAAGAATATTCCTATCCTCCTGTGTCGGATTAATTTGGATTTATCGTTCGCGTAGCGTGCGCGTAGCGCATACCACAAAGGACGCAAAGTACACAAAGGTAAGGAAAGAAGGAAGAAGGAAAGATGGTGTAATACCAATTTCATATAAAGACGCATAGAAAGAACCCCTCCCTAACCCTCCCCCTTCGGGTTCACCAGTCGCCTACGGTGGGAAACCCGCCTGCAACGCTGGTTCACCGCAAGCGAGGAGGGAACCGGATTTTTGTAGTTTAGGGGAGTCAAAATAATATGCAGCCTCACAAATAATTGGTGTAAATTATGGATTTCTGTGTGTTCATCTGTGGTTCATTAATTCTTGGATATAGTTCACTCATGAGAGAAATGATAGAGAAAAATATATGCATTTTACTAATTTTCGCCAATATAAAATAAATTTGTTTGTTTGTCTATTATTCTTAGTTGCTACCTTAATTATCTCTTGTAATAATACAATTCCCCAGGGTAGCAGCGCCTGTAGTCAAGAATATGATCCTAATATTGATTATTTTCCGGTAAAGGTGACTGTTAATTATGCTACTGGTTTTGATGTAGAGTATCATAAACACTATAAAATTGTCACGGTTAAAAATCCTTGGCGCAATGCTAATACGGGATTTCAATATGTTTTAGTGCAGTGTGGCGCACCAGTACCAGAGAATTTTCCCGAAACGCAAGTAATCACAGTCCCTGTAAATTCGGTTGTCACTCTTTCCACTACTCATTTACCCCATTTAGCTAAGTTGGGAGTATTGGATAAACTCATCGGTGTGAGTGATTTTAAACAAATCAATACAGCCGAGGTAATTTCCCGAATTAAAACCGGGAAAGTTACAGAAGTGGGTAGAAATAATAATGTTAATATTGAGCAGATATTAGATTTAAATCCAGGCTTAATTACAACCTATGCTGTGGGTAATTCACAGTCAGATAGTTATCCACAATTATTAGATGCTGGCTTAAAAGTCGCCATTAATGCTGAATATATGGAAAATTCACCCCTGGGAAGAACCGAGTGGATGAAGTTTACGGCTTTGTTTTTTAATCAGGAAGAAATAGCGGAAAAAGTATTTAGTGAAATTGCAAGCAAATATGAAGATATTGCCCAAAAAACCCAGTCTATAAATAATCGTCCTAGCGTATTTGTGGGGTTTAACTTTAAAGGTACTTGGTATACACCAGGAGGTAATAGTTATGTAGCTAAGTATCTCAATGATGCTGGAGCAAATTATCTGTGGAATGATGATAACACCTCTGGGAGTCTACCCCTATCCTTCGAGATTATTTTAGAACGTGCTGTTAATGCTGACTACTGGTTGAACTTTAGTCAATCTTGGCGAAATGTACAAGATATTTTGGACGCAGATAATCGCTATGGTGATTTTCAATCTGTAAAAATAGGCAATCTTTATAATAATGATGCCAGATTAAATGAACATCAAGGTAATGATTATTGGGAAGGTGGTATTAGTAATCCTGATGTAGTTTTAGCTGATTTAATTAAAATCTTTCATCCTGAAGTGTTACCCAATCATCAACTCGTTTATTACCGCAAATTAATATAAGGACTAAAGTCCTTACTACGAACTTTAAACAATGCGTGAAATCCTCTCTTTCTTCTCTTGGCGTACTTGGCGTACTTGGCGGTTCGTTAAATTCCTAACTTACCAAAAATTAACCCGACAATCTCTAATTTTCCTCACCTTACTATCAGCTTTAATCTTCGCCTTTTTACTGGATTTAGGTTTTGGTTCACTTAATATACCCATCAACCAAGTCCTAACTATCTTATTAGGAGGAGAACCAGAAAAAGCTACTTGGACAAATATTATCCTCAAATTTCGTTTACCTAAAGCCTTAACTGCAACTTTAGCCGGTGCAGCTTTGGGAGTCAGTGGTTTACAAATGCAAACCTTATTTAGAAATGCTTTGGCGGGACCTTTTGTATTAGGAATTAGTTCTGGTGCAAGTTTAGGTGTAGCGTTAGTTGTTCTCACAGCCAGTGCTACTGGTACTAGTGCTATATTTAGAGGTTTAGGAATAATTGGTGATTTAAGTTTAGTTATAGCTGCAAGTTTAGGCGCAGGTTTAGCTTTAGGGTTAGTTTTACTGGTGGCGCGTCGGGTTCAAGATACTATGCAACTGCTGATTTTAGGTTTATTGTTTGGCTATGCTACCAGTGCTTTAGTGAGTATTTTGCTGCAATTTAGTGAAACTAATAATATTCAAACTTATTTACAATGGACTTTTGGCAGTTTTGGCGGTGTGACTTGGACGCAAATATCAGTTTTAGCGCCAGTGGTGGTTTTGGGGTTGGCTGTGGCTATTCTTTTATCGAAACCTTTAAATGCGCTGCTGCTGGGTGAGTCTTATGCTAGTACTCTGGGTTTGGCTGTACAACGGACTCGGTTTTGGTTGATTACAAGTGCTTCTATTTTAGCAGGGGCAATTACGGCTTTTTGTGGTCCGATTGCTTTTTTGGGGGTTTCGGTTCCTCATCTGTGTCGCAGTTTATTTAATACTTCGGATCATCGGGTTTTGGTTCCTTCTGTAACGATGATGGGGGGTATTTTGGCTTTGGTTGCAGATTTGGTTTCTCAGTTACCGGGAAATCAGTTGGTTTTACCTCTAAATTCGGTGACGGCTTTGATTGGGACTCCGGTTGTTACTTGGTTGGTTTTGCGGAGAAGGGGGTAGTGTCACGCAGAGGCGCGGAGGGGGAGAGGTTAAGAGGTAAGATGGCAGTGGCAGTCTGGTTTGTTGATTAGGGTTTCTAGTAGGGAGTTGAGGGTTGTGGCGGCTAGGAGTCCTCCGCCAAGGGTTCCTTCTATGGTTATGTAGGGTATGGGTTGTTCCATAAGTCTGCGTTTGGCTGCGGGGGCGTGGCTGAAGCCTATGGGTAAGCCGATGATAAGGGCGGGTTGGATTTTTTTCTGGTCTATGGCTTGGCAGATTTCTAGGAGGACTGAGGGGGCGTAACCTATGACTAATATACTGTTGTTACTAATTTGGGTGAGTTTTTTTCGCCATTTCTGCTGTTGCCAAAATTCTGTTTCGGCTTCTGGGGCGGTGGTAATATGGGGGTTGTCTATTAAGGTGATGGTTTCACAGCCTAGATGGGTGAGTCTGGTTTGATCTAAGGCTGCGGCAACTGTGGGTATATCTACGACGATTTTACACCCTGTTTTGAGGCTGTCTCTACTGGCGGCGATCGCACCTGGACTGATTTTCACAAAGGATACTAAACTAACATCACCGCAGGCTAGCACTAATTGAGCAATTAAATCTTGTTCGATTTCGGAACGCTGGGATAAGTCGGGTAAAATTCTTTGCAATGATTCGGTGAATGCTTCTGCATGGTTATGGACTTCTGCATCTAAGCCATCCCAAAGTTTATTTAGTTCTCCTATTCCCATTTGGGTTTCTACTTCTAAATGTTTGAGTTGCGATAGGACTTCGGCTTGCATAATTTGACAATGGCGATCGCGTCCCAGTAAATTTTCTAAGGCTGAGGCTGTTTGTCTCAATTGCGATATTTGCTGCATCACAGCCCGATATTGTTGCTGGAGTTGTGCTGTGAGGTTTTCTGTAGTATCTGTCTGGGGTGCGACTTCTAAAATGTGGCGAATATGATTCAGTTGGAAACCTTGATTTTTCAAAGCCACAATACGTTGCAATCTGATGATATCTCTATCTGTATACAGGCGGTAGTTACTGGGCGATCGCTCTGGTTGCGGTAGTAGTCCTAATTCATGGTAATGTCTCACCATGCGCGGTGTTAAACCATTACCCACAGCATCGGTAAGTTCTTTAATTGTTAAGCAACCAGTATTCATTGGTATTTATATCTTTTCTTGGGGAATACTAGGGATATTAGTCAAGAGTTTAACTTTTCATTAGTCTCATATCATAATAATACCCTTGGAGTCGGGAGTGGGAAAAACCTTTTGATAAATCAACTATGAGTCCTATACGGAAACCATTACCCTACCCTTTCTGCTGAGAAATCCAGTACAAATTAAACAGTTTTTTCACACTAGCCACTTACGCCAGCTATTTCCTAGATTATGAACTTATTTCATAAAAACTACAATTCTCTCAGCATCAAAGTTTTACCATTACAAATGGTGCTGATTTTACCTTTTTTATTACAAATTTTTGCCGTAGTCGGTCTGGTTGGTTATCTCTCTTTCAAAAATGGCGAAAAAGTGGTAAATGATTTAGCAGATCAATTCATGACCCGGACAACTAGTCAAGTAGCACTGCATCTCAATTCTTATTTATCTATTCCCCATACAGTTAACCAAATTAATGCTGATGCCATTTCTATGGGATTATTAGATGTAAGCGATCGCCAACAGGTGGGTAAATATTTCTGGAAACAGATGCAAGCCTATGATTTATCCTATATCGGTATCGGACTAATCACTGGTGAAGGCGTAGGCGCAGCTCGCTATGATGGGACAAATGTCACCATAGATGAATGGAGTTCTGGAACCGTTAACAATGGTTCTACCTACGTTACAGATAACCAAGGGAACCGCACCGAAATCATTAATACCTATGACTGGAACAACTCCGCAGAAAACTGGTACACTGAACCACTAAAAGTAGGTAAACCAATTTGGTCAAGAATCTTCATTTGGGATGATGCTAATGATGCCTTTATTAGTGCTTCTGCCGGTCGCCCCATTTATAATGACCAAAATCAGTTACTGGGGATGATAGGTGCAGATATTCATCTGTTAAAGTTAAGTGAGTTTTTGGCGCGTTTAGATATCGGTAAAAATAGTCATGTTTTTATTATCGAGCGCAATGGTCTATTAATTGCCAATTCTAGCACCGCTAAACCTTACACTGTGGAAAAATCAGAAACAACGCGATTATTAGCTGTGGATAGTCCTGACAAAAATATCCAAGGTATTAGCAAAAATATCCAGCAAACTTTTAATGGTTTTCAATCAATTACAAAACCCCAAAAATTGCAACTCAACTGGTCAGGAAACTCCCATTATGTACATATCCTGCCTTGGCGTGACGAATATGGACTAGATTGGTTAGTAGTAGTATGTGTACCAGAAAATGCTTTCATGGCACAAATCAATGCCAATACACGTACAACTACTTTACTATGTTTAGGAGCATTGGTTTTAGCAATTATTATCGGTTATTTTACCTCCCACCACATTGCTAGACCAATTTTGCGAGTTAACCAAGCAACTCAAGCCATGGCCTCTGGTAATTTAAACCAAGCTGTAGACTTAACTAATATTCAGGAACTCAACACACTGGCATATTCTTTTAATTATATGGCTGGGCAATTGCGGGACTCTTTTACCGCCTTAGAAAATAGTAAATCAGAATTAGAAAATAGAGTAGAAGAACGTACCATTGAATTAAAAAATGCTTTTGTTGAATTGCAGCGTACCCAAGCCCAAGTAATTCAAAGTGAAAAAATGTCTAGCTTGGGTCAATTAGTAGCTGGTGTAGCTCACGAAATTAATAATCCGGTTAACTTTATTCACGGTAATATTATTCATTTAAATGAGTATGTCCAAGATTTAACCCGCATGATTCAGCTATATCAAGAACGTTATCCTGATAATGACCCAGAAGTGGAAGAATTGGCAGCAGAAATCGATCTAGACTTCTTAATTACAGACTTACAAAAAATGCTCTCCTCTATGAAAATGGGGACAGAAAGGATTCGCACTATTGTGTTATCTTTGCGGAATTTCTCCCGCATGGATGAAGCGGAATTTAAAGCTGTTGATATTCATGAAGGTATTGAAAGTACGCTGTTAATTCTCCAATATCGTTTGAAGAAAAACCGAGAATCTGGGGGAATTTCAATCATTAGAGAATATGGTAATTTACCAACAATAGAATGTTATCCTGGGCAACTTAATCAGGTATTTATGAATATTTTAGTTAATGCTATGGATGCGGTGGATGAGAGCCATATTCCTGGAGAAATTACTATCACTACTAAAAGTATAGACTCACAATGGATAGAAATTGTGATCGCTGATAATGGTGAGGGAATATCACCAACTGTAAAAGACCGGATTTTTGATCCTTTTTTTACTACTAAACCTACTGGGAAAGGTACAGGTATGGGTTTAGCAATTAGCTATCGTATTATTATGGAAAAACATCACGGTAAATTAGATTGTTTTTCACATCCTGGTGAGGGGACGCAGTTTATTATTCAACTTCCTATTAAACAAGATTTGGGGGGGCCGACCAATGCTGTCTTCCCTACACCCTAAGCCCTACTCCCAACACCCTATGCTTGACATTGACAGTAATGTTAAGGTTTAGGGTGAGGGGGTGATGATTTAGGCAATTTTTATGCTTTACCCTCAACGTTTTAGAGAATTTACTCAGGAACATTCTGATACTTTAGCAGCTTTGGTTTGTGGAATGCTGTTGTTTCTGGGATGGTTGGCTTTACATATTGGTTGGTTGGGATGGGCGTTATTGTTGTTACCTGCTGCTTATGTGATTGGTGGTTATGATAGCGCCCGTGAGGGTTTAACTACTCTAATTCAGGAAAAAGAGTTAGATGTGGATTTGCTGATGATTGTGGCGGCGCTGGGTGCTGCTAGTCTGGGTTTATGGGGTAAGGAATATTACTTAATTATTGATGGGGCGATTTTGATTCTCATCTTTGCTATCAGTGGCGCTTTGGAAGGTTACGCCATGCGTCGTACTGAAAAGAGTATTCGGGGTTTAATGGGTTTGACTCCAGATACAGCTAGGGTGTTAATTAAAGGAGAGGAAGAAATGCTTCCAATTACTCAGCTGAAGGTGGGGGATGAAATTATTGTCAAACCCGGTGAATTAATTCCTACTGATAGTTTAATAGTTTCTGGTTATAGTACCCTGAATCAAGCAGCGATTACAGGGGAGTCTTTACCTATAGAAAAGACCGTAGGCGATGAAGTTTTTGCAGGAACTCTCAACGGTTTTGGGGCTTTGCAACTGGAAGTACATAAACCACCTGCTAGCAGTTTAATTCAGCGTGTAATTCGCTTGGTGGAACAAGCCCAAACGGAAGTACCCCCTTCGCAACAGTTTATTGAACGCTTTGAACGCATATATGCACGGGTAATTGTGGTAGCTGGTTTATTGTTAGTATTTTTACCACCCTTTATTTGGGGATGGAGTTGGGACATTACGATTTATCGGGCTTTGACTTTTTTAGTGGTGGCTTCTCCCTGTGCGCTGATGGCTGCAATTATGCCGACACTGTTATCAGGAATTGCTAATGGTGCAAGACAGGGAATTTTGTTTAAAAATGGGGCGCAGTTAGAAAAGATTGGTCAAATTCGGGCGATCGCCTTTGATAAAACTGGTACTTTAACTACAGGTAATGTGCAAGTATCTCAAGTAATTTCTACTAGTGAATATGCAGAAGCTGAGGTATTAAAAATTGCCGCCGCTTTAGAATCTGGCTCAGAACATCCCATAGGTAAAGCCATTGTCCAAGCTGCTGGTAAAGACTGGGTGCGTGGCGTTGATGTCCAAGCTATCCCCGGACAGGGAATTATTGGCTATGTCAACAATCAACAGGTATTTGTCGGGAATACAGCTTTTGTACAGCAATATGTGCATCAGTTCCCCGAAGAATTGCAAACATCGGTAAAATCTCTGGAAAATGAAGGTAAAACAGTGGTTTGGGTAGCAAAGAACCTGGAAGCAGAGAGGGGAATAGTTGTTATCGGTGCGATCGCCATTGCCGATATGATTAGAACCGAAGCAGCAGCCATGATTACCCGGTTACGAAAATTGGGAGTTGAGCAAATTGTCATGATTACCGGCGATAATCAACGCACAGCCGACTGTGTAGCCCAAACCGTGGGCATTGACCGAGTGTATGCCGAACTTCTCCCTGAAGATAAGCTGGATGTCATCCGTAAGCTCCAGGAAGAGTATCAAACCGTGGCAATGGTTGGGGACGGAATTAATGATGCTCCTGCCTTGGCACAGGCTTCTGTAGGCATTGCTATGGGCATCGCTGGCAGTGATGTAGCCTTGGAAACCGCAGATATAGTATTAATGGCAGATAAATTAGAGAAACTCGCCACAGCCATAGAATTAGGCAGGCGATCGCACTCTGTAGTTAAACAGAATATAGTCGTAGCATTAGGATTCATTCTCCTACTATTAATCGGCAACTTCTTGGGGAACATTAACCTCCCCATCGGCGTAATAGGTCATGAAGGTTCCACAGTGTTAGTCACACTCAGTGGACTGAGATTACTGAAAAATTAAATTTTAGTATGATTCCGGTTGACAAGGACAATTACACGGACATGGTATAAGCTAACTAAAATTAGCAGAATTAATTGTATTAATATTGAGGAAGTATAAAATGGGATTAAGTGAACAGCTATTAACTGCAAACAACAAAGCTATGGTTGTGGATGATTGCTGCAAAATGATCGACCACCAACTAGCAGCCAAGTCAGGGATGAGTGGTATGGCCTTAAAAACCGCCTTCGCAGCCTTAAAGGGTATACAACCCGGATATATCCCTTACATTGTCGAAAATCTCCTACCCCATTTCTTAACAGCCCTTGACCCCCTCTGGAATCAGGGGATAGAAAAAGGTGATCCCGTCGCTTATCTTAACGCCCACGCTTCGGAGACAGCAGATGCCATGCTGAGTATTACCGATGCGAGAGTTAAGCACACAAAGCGTCAAATCATTAGAGGAACTTATGAAAAATTCCGGGGTTCGGCTAAAAAACACGTAGAAGAAGCCGTACCAGAGTTAGTCAAGATAGTTGATAAATATACTAAAGTTTCATCCAATCAACAAATTTCATCATTATAAATCTCAGTGCAGTTAGGGACGATTCATCAATTGTCCCTTGTCTGACATCCCCAATGCCTCTGCCGCTCTTGAACGAACGATGGGGTCCACCTTTTCATCTTTGAGGAAGTTGAGGATGTCAGGGATATATTGGGTAGCCGCCTCTCCCATGTTCCCCAATGCCACTGCCGCACTTGAACGAACGATGGGGTCCACCTTTTCATCAGTTCTAAAGGTTAAAAAATTAAACAGTTATAGCGGTTTTCTGTTGAGTGAAATAATGTTTTTTTAACGCAAAGGTTCGCGGAGGTTCACGCAAAGGGGCGCGGAGTTATAATGTTGTATTATGCCTGGGTTTTTATTAGAAGTTGGTACAGAAGAATTACCTGCCAGTTTTCTCTGTGATGCCATATTACAATACAATGGCGATCGCGCATTCGCCAATGAACAGTCCCCGACTTCTTTGAGGATGCATCTGTTTATTCATAAAGGAACCCTCACCCCAAAGATTTTATAGGGTTTACGGCGCAATCTTCATCATATAAGCCTACGCAAAACCTTTTTTTATCATTAGGATGAGGGAATTTCCCTATATTCACTAAATATATATTTCTTCAACAAATCAGGGATCTGAGTCTCTCGGTAAAGAGCAAATTAGTTAGGATTGTTAGATATATTGGTATTTTTCTTGTCCTTTTTTTTGTCAGCATCCTTTTTAGGTTTTTTAATTTCTTTATTGCTCTTTTTTTCTTTAGACATAATGACTCTCCAATGTAATGATAAATAAAGTAGCTACATCGCCAGGAAACTTTTTCCCAGAGAAGATTCTTTGACAAAAATTATTTGTTTTCCAAATCAAGAATCTGTAAGTTTTCTATTCAGCAATAATAGATAATTTATTCAATGGTAAGGTCTTATCATAGCAGTTATATATACGAAATAATTCTATATAAGTAAAACTCATTATTCTAATACTTAGCTGTTTTTTAGCTTTCCGGCTGAATTGGTACAGAAGAACTACCCGCAAGTTTTCTCGATGATGCCGTATTACGATGGCGATCGCGCATTCCCCAAAGTTATAAAGGTTAAAATAGTCATAAAAGAACGCCACATAACTTAAAATAGTTCTTAGCTGACATAAAAATTTGAAACACCTATTTGGTTGTCTAATAGCAATTTACAGTCTAAAAATATGCAAGTAACCTTCGACCTACCTGATGAAGTTGTTGCTCAACTAAACCTTTTTGAAGATAAATTGCCTCAAATCCTAGAGTTGGGGTTGAGAGAACTAAATGCCGTTACCCAAGTTGGATTTTCAGGGTTAGCCGAAGTTTTAGAATTTTTGGCGAGTCTCCCCACACCGGAAGCGATTATTGCTCTACGCCCATCTGAAACTCTGCAAACTCAGATTGCTAATTTACTAGAAAAAAACCGGACAGTAGGCTTAAGTCCTGGGGATGAGCAACTCTGGCAAGGGTATCAATATTTGGAACATATCGTCAGAATGGCAAAGGCTAGAGCTTTCTTGAAACTCAAGGAAAGTCAACCTGAATGAGCAAAACCTATATTGGTGCAGCTTTACGACAACAAGTTTATGCAAGAGCAGAAGGGTGCTGTGAATATTGCTTAATCCCTAATATTGCTACCTTCTCGGTTCACGAAATTGACCACATTATTACAGAAAAACATGGTGGCTTGACTGAAGCAGAAAACTTAGCCCTTGCTTGCACTTTATGTAATAAACACAAAGGCAGTGATTTAGCTTCTATTGACCCAGAAACGGGTGATATTTCCACACTGTACCATCCTCGTCAAGACCTGTGGCATGAGCATTTCCAAATCAAAGATGCTGAATTTATCCCCTTGACAGCAAAAGGTCGTGTAACAATTCGGTTATTACAGTTAAATCATCGAGATAGAATTGAAGAACGTCAGCTTTTGCTACAGGCAGGAATATTAGATTTATCGAGGCTTCCATAAATTTTTTATTTGTGCTTGGTGCGTGAGATAATTTTTTTTAAACGCAAAGGGTCGAGGAGGTTTTGTTTGCTAAATTTGGGATGCTCCCAGGTAAACTGAGGGAATTGACTGATAAAGTTGAGCTACGCCAAGTTAAAAGATTGTCCTATGACTGCATTTTTATTAGAAGTTGGTACAGAAGAACTACCCGCAAGTTTCCTCGGTGATGCCATATTACAATGGCGATCGCGCATTCCCCAAAGTTTAGCAGCCAATAGTCTCAGCAGTGCCTCTGTGGAGGTTTACGGGACTCCCCGGCGGTTGGCGGTTCTGATTCAAGGTCTTCCATCTCAGCAACCAGACAGGGAAGAGGAAATTAAAGGACCTCCCGCCCAAGCAGCTTTTAAAGATGGTCAACCCACACCCGCAGCTACAGGGTTTGCGAAAAAGCAAGGTGTGGATATTGCAGCTTTGGAAATTCGCCCCACAGAGAAGGGGGATTTTGTCTTTGTGAAAAAAAGCATTCCCGGTCGTCCGGTGGCGGAAATTCTCACAGAACTTATTCCCCAGTGGATTTATGGTTTGGAAGGTAAGCGGTTAATGCGCTGGGGTGATGGCGATGTGCGCTTTTCTCGCCCCATTCGTTGGCTTGTGGCTTTGTTAGATGATACAGTTTTACCGATACAGTTGGTGAATGGTTCCAAGACAATTACTAGCGATCGCATATCCTCAGCCCATCGGGTTTTACATCCCCAACCTGTCACCATTGCCCAAGCTACAGATTACCTTGAAACTTTACGCGCTGCATCTGTAATTGTTGACCCAGCAGCAAGGGCGCAGATGATTCAAGACCAAGTACAAAATGCAGCCCAAAAAGTCGGCGGTTTCACAGTTATTTACCCCGATTTATTAGCAGAAGTCACCAATTTAGTAGAATATCCCTCCGCAGTTGTAGGTAAATTTGAACCAGAATTTTTGCAGTTACCCACCGAAGTAATTACAGAAGTCATGGTGACACATCAGCGTTATTTTCCCGTCTTTAAAACTGCTGATAGCAAAGAATTATTACCTAACTTTATTACCGTTTCTAACGGCGACCCCACAAAAGCAGATATCATCGCCGTGGGTAATGAAAGAGTAATTCGCGCCAGATTAGCTGATGGTCAATTTTTCTACAAAGCTGATTTAGCTAAACCTTTAGAAAACTATTTACCCCAGTTAGAAACAGTTACATTCCGAGAAGAATTGGGTTCGGTGCGTGCTAAAGTAGATAGAATTTGCAAAATTACAGAGCAAATTTTTGAACAATTCTTTGCTCAAGCACAGTCAGAAGATGAAAAATCTTTTTGGAAAAAAAATCTGCCATTAGCTAGACGGGCTGCACTACTGTGTAAGGCTGATTTAGTCACACAAATGGTCTATGAATTCCCAGAATTACAAGGAATTATGGGAGAAAAATATGCTTTGGCTAGTGGTGAAGATCCTGAAGTCGCAAAAGCAATTGCTGACCATTATAGAACGGTAAGATTAGACGACAAAGAACTTGAGATTGTACCTATAAACATCCCAGGTCAGGTAATTGCTATAGCAGATAGGTTAGATACATTAGTGTGTCTCTTTGGATTAGGTTTAATTCCATCTGGTTCTTCTGATCCTTTCGCTTTGAGACGGGCAGCTACCACGGCAATTAACATTACCAGATACATTAGGTTGCCGATCAATTTCAGCAAATTACTAGAACAAATAGCGACGGACTTTGCAACAAACTTTAACAAAGACAAAGAATCATTAACTACAGCATTGAAGGATTTTTTCCTACAACGTATTTGTACTATTCTCCAGGAAGAAATGCGGCTAGATTATGATTTAGCAAATGCCATTTTAGATGAAAATGATCCAGAATATGCAGAACGGGCGCTACAGGATTTGTCAGACGTACATGAGCGTGCCACTTGTCTTAAAGATATCCGCCAAGAAGGTACATTAGATAAAATCTATGAAACTGTCAACCGTTCCACCCGTCTAGCTGCACAAGGTGATTTAGACTTTCAACAGTTAGAACCGACAGAGGTAGTTAATCCCGAATTATTCCAAAAATCTTCTGAATCAGCATTCTACAACGCCTTAGTTGAGTTAGTACCTGAAACCTTAGCAGCACAAAAAAACCGTGATTACTTAAGATTAGTAACCGCACTAGTAAAAATCGCCCCCACCGTCGCCAACTTCTTCGATGGTGAAGACAGCGTATTAGTCATGGACTCTAACCCCGACATCAAACGCAACCGCCTAAACTTACTAGGATTACTGCGAAATCATGCCCGCATCCTAGCTGACTTTGGTGCGATCGTCAAAAACCTCTAGCCTCAAACCTAACCCCCCAACCCCCTGCCCTACCAAATAAGGCTACTATGTACATACATCCTGAATCAAAAAGGGTTTCCAGCCCTAAAAACCGAATTTCACTGTAAATCCGTTTCCCCTCTTCTTAGCTAGGCTATCCATTACCCACATCTTTCTTAACATTGCTGTAAAGAAGACTGTGTAGGGATGACAGAGTTTCTATGAGAGGGAATGGTTGACAAACTAGACAAAACATGAGGATGAATATCTGATTGGGATGCGATCGTTAATGTAATGATAGCGCTCTATCAACCAACCATAGGTGTACCATTGCACACAACGTGCGGCATCTTCTAAGTTATGAATCTCAAGGCTGGTGAACAATAAGCAACTAATAGGATTGATTCCGGGTGGTGGATGATCTTCTGATGCCAGAATTACTTGTAACTTAACAGGTTTTAGCTGTGAACGCCCGATGTGATGTAATGGGACTTGGATATCAACACTAGTGAATCGAATTGTAAGTATCGCTTTTCTAGCACTATCTTTTCTAGCACTATGTTCTGGACTGCGTTTGACCTCTGCTGTCAGTGTTCCATTGGGTTCAATTTGGCGGATTGCTTGAATCTATCCCACTAATATAATTCTGTTAACCCAGATGTGAATTGTGGCTAAAGAAAGAAAAGCATTAAAGCAGGCAGAAATTCTTTCCCACCTAACAACGAGTCTGCGATATTTTCGTTGAAACCATGCGAAACAACGCTCTTGTTGAAAACGTGGCACGGAAATTTTAATTGGTCTACCCCGATTTTTCTTGGTCTTCCGAACTCGCTTGGGGAATTGTGGCCTGATACCACGTTGGCGCAAAACTGCACGTTTTTCCCTTGAATCGTAGCCTTTGTCAGCAGCCAGCACTTTGACTCGTTTGCGGGGTCTACCTGATTTATTGGTCTTGACTTTGATACTGTCAAGAAGCGGTATAACCTGTTCTCGTTCACTCCCATTGGCTGCTGTGGTGCGGTTCGCTAATGGCATACCATTACCGTCAGTTAAGGTATGTATCAAAATCCCTTTACCTTTATGACCATACGCAACATCCTCACCGCCACCTTTGCCAGGGGGAAAAAGACCCGTCAACCGCGCCATAACTCCAGTCTATTAATCCTCTTTCTTCTGCTATCCCCAATATTCTGGCTTGTAAATTTTCTAACGTTCCATCACTTCCCCAACGCTTTAACCACCTGTGTGCGGAACTTTTGGATGCCCAGATTTCTCCTTTTGGAGTATCGCACCAACGGCATCCTGTTATCAATATATACATCAAGGTGTTGAGTATATAACGATATGGCGCATGAGGCATTCCTCGGTCGCGTTTTTCTGGTTCCTTCGGGAATATATCTTCAAACAACTTCCATTCCAAGTCGCTTAATCCTTTCCTGCGGAACGCTTCGCGAACAAATCGACCAGTCATACTGTGACAAACTCTTCTGTTATCAACAGCAGATTATCATATTTCTGGTATTAGTGGGATAGGGTTCTTGATTTAAATACTTGGCACAGTGGTCAACTTTTCACCTAACGCAAAAAGCCGTTCGGACGTTCGGCGAAGCTACTTCGACAAGGCTCAGTACAAGTCAGTCGAGCCGCTGACGCTCACGGCGAAACCTCTCAAAGTCTCTTAACTCGGTGTCCTCTGTGTCTGGAGTGGTACGGCTACGCTAATGTTACGTGAGTTCGACGGAACTAAAAAATGGCAGGAGGTAGAGCAGGCAAATCTTTTG
>NZ_CAWUOL010000097.1:0-18429 GCF_963923915.1 Nodularia chucula CCY0103
CTCAAATTATTGCCACATCTCATCTTGAGCCACCTTGTCACCCGTTAAGGATTAATTCAGAATGGATTGATCATATCCGGTCAGGTGAATATAAATCCTGGATTAAAGAAAACTATGAAAATCGTGGGGATAAGAGTTAAACGCAAAGGATAGCGGAGAGGGAGTTATGGTTAATTTTTGGTGGTATCTGTTGTAGGTGGAATCAGATAAATTCCTCCGGAAATTAAAGTCAAAGCTACGGAAAGCCAAAAAGCAATCAATGTGGGACTTTCCCAAACCACTGATAAAGGTGCAATTAACAGTGCTATGGCTATGATTTGACTGACGGTTTTCAGTTTACCCCAAATATTCGCCCCTGTGATTGTAGTTTGATTGACTCGCCACCCTGCGATCGCCAATTCCCGTGCTAAAATCACAAACACGCCCCAAGCCGGAATTTTTCCTAATTCCACTAGCACCAACAACGGTGCAAGTACAAGTAATTTATCCACCAAAGGATCAAGAAATTTACCTAAATCAGTAATTTGGTTAAGTTTCCGCGCCAAATAACCATCCAACCAGTCAGTTAACGCTGCGACTAAAAATATTGTTAAACATATCCATCTAGCTTCGGGTGTGGGATTATATAAACCGTATAGTAAAAATGGTATTCCTAAAAGTCGAGAAAATGTAATGGCGTTGGGTAAATTCATAATTTTAAACAATCAAATAATTGCCCTAATGTCAACTGTAAATCACCCACCAATTCGGGGACTGTTAATATATCTTGTTCGTTTTCTAAAAATATTGGTTGCTGCTGATGAGGATAAACTATAACATTATATTCTTCTGGGTCGATTAACCAACCTAAGCTAGTACCGTAATTTAAACAATGTAAAATATTTCTGGTGACTTTAGTTGTGTTTTGTTGTGGAGATAAAATTTCAATTATCCAATCAGGATAGGTATTAAACGCATTAGCAATATTCCCTTTTTCATCTACTGGGATTCTCCCCCAAGCAAATACAGCCACATCTGGAACAATGGAACGTTCGCCAAATGTACAACGTAATTCTGGAAAGGCTAAAGCGATTTTGCGAGGTTTGACTACATTATTAATTCTCGTAACTAATTCACCTTGAATTGTACTATGTTTACCTTGGGGCATGGGTTTTTGAATGATTTCGCCGTTGATATATTCACTTGCTGGTTCGGTTTCTGGTAATTGTAAAAATTCTGCTAAAGTTATCTGGCGAGTTGTTGATTTTACCATAATTACCTTCTATTCTCTACCTATACATTATAAGTAACACTAATCAAAAACAAGCAAATTAACACCACAACGAGTCGCTGCTTCTGCTAACCGAGTATCAAGAGTTGCTAATGGTAACTTTAACCGCATTTTCATCTACCAAGCACCAACTAATTCCTATAGAACAATCTAAAACAAACTGCATTAGAATCTTCTTCCTTCGTCAATCATTTCGCGGATTGAGTTTTTATCTAAACCTACTCCTTGTTGTAGCTGTTGCATTTTAATAATTGCTGCTTGAATGGATTTTTGAGTGGTGGGTTTTCCCCAAGCGTTATATTTTGGTAAACTTGCCTCACTTGCTGAATCTTCGGGATTATCTAACGGTTGTAAAACTACCAATATTTCTACAGATTTATCTTTAAAATTTGTAGGGGTTTGGATTTTCAATATACCATCTGTGCCAATATGTGCGAGCAACTTCTTTGTTTCCATTTTTTGCCTACAGGAAATTACAAAAGGCTTTGATTATAATTATAGCAATTAATTAATGTCGCTTAATTTATTTATGATCAAAAAATTAAATGCGTAAACTCTTAAATGACATATAAGTGAGATATAAGTGAGATATAAGAACCCCCCCTAACCCCCTCCCCGCAAGCGAGGAGGGGGCTATGATGTCCCTTATATAATTGGAAATAGCTGTATTAATTATAAAATCTAGGATTTTTTAGATTTTGAGTTTATAATAGTGACAATTATTGAGATAAAGATTAAAACAAAAATGCGTAAACAAACTATTGAATATACATCACCGTTAGATGCTTTAGTTGCTGTTACTAAACGACTAAGTATATATGAGAATCAACAAAAAATGGATTCTGAAGAATTTTTCTATCAATATAATCAAGGTCAATTATCAGATGATGCCCTATTTATAGAATGGGCAAATGATTACCGTCACTACTTGGGATTGCGTCAGCAATTAGATCAAAGATTGAAGTATGCTGCCTAATATTCTAGCTGATTACCTCAATCAAGTTGAGTAGACGGTTATTCTGTATAGTAATGTTTATGTTGAACGATATGAAGAAGAAATTTTAACTCCAAACCGAGCTAATCTAAGAATTAGATTGCGTTTCAATCAGACACATTTACTAGAAATAAATGAAGCTATTATAGTCGCAAATAATCAATTAAAATTTCTCGATTACCGTTATCATTTTCAGGATGGACATAATCACCTAATCTTTCGCTATGATAGCACACCGCATTTTCCTAATTTGCCCAACTTTCCCCATCATAAACACTTACCGGATGAAGTTATTACTTCTGAGAAACCTGATATTGATCAAGTTTTGCAAGAAGCAAATCAACTATTAAGTTAAGAGGTTGTTTGAAAAGAAAAGTTACTAACCCTGGCGACTAGAAGTCGCGGCTATACAGACAAAACCCGCACTTCGGTAAGTGTTACGGTGAGCTTGTCGAACTGCTCAGTGACCACCTGCGCGGGTTAAAAACCTTAATTTTTCATTCCGACGTTTTTTATTTTTATTCGGTTTATCATTAAAATACTGCCAATTTGTTATAAATTCTCTAAAACTTCTGCAACTTGTGTTTTTAATTCAGATAAATTCTGTTCAATAATTTGCCAAACTAAATTAATATTCACCTTTAAATAGTCATGAATTAAAATATCTCTTAAACCTGCCATCTGTTGCCAAGGAACATCAGAATATTCACTTCTCAACTCAGGTGATAATCTTTTTGTTGCTTCACCAATGATTTCAAAATTGCGAATTACTGCATCTTGAATCATCTTCGTTTGCATAAATTCTTCTTTACCACCTTGTGTATATTCTTCTATCCGCTCGATACATTCTTGAATATTGCTCAAATACAAACGCGCATCTTTCATAATGGCACAGCTTCACTTAATATTTTATCTCTAATTAACTCATGTAAATTATTAGGTTCAGCAATATCCACTTTTCTTCCTAGCAATGTTGATAAATCCTGCATTAAGGCAATGTAATCGAATAAACTACTTTGTGGTTTAAGTTCTACCAAAAAATCTATATCACTATCTGGTGTTGCTTCACCTCTAGCAACTGAACCAAAAACCCGTATATTGTATGCACCATATTTAGCCGCAATCTTTAAGATATCTTCCCGAAATGGTAGTAGTAATTCTTCAATTCCCATAATAAAGATTGAAATATGCTGCCTAATATTCTAGCTGATTACCTCAATCAAGTTTGCTATGGCTTAACCCGTAGTTTTTGGGTTGGAAGGTGCGTTAGGGAACGCACCCTACGTATATGAGAAATATAAAAATTTTTAAATTAGGATTTTAGGGTATTTGCATGGCATGATCTGTATTTTGAGATTATTCACACAATCCTATGACTGAGTATACAGATTTTCGGATTGAACGGGATTCAATGGGCGATCGCCAAATCCTTGGTAGCGCTTATTACGGTATTCAAACACTACGGGCAGTAGAAAACTTCCAAATTAGTGGCATTAAGCCCTTGCCTACTTACGTAGATGCCTGTTTAATTATTAAAAAAGCTACCGCCATCGTCAACGGACAATTAGGTTGCATTCCCGCAGATATCAGTGCAGTAATTGTACAGGCGGCTGATGAAATCCTGACTGGGAAATTCAGAGATCAATTTGTGGTTGATGTTTATCAAGCAGGGGCGGGAACTTCTCACCACATGAACATCAATGAAGTGTTAGCAAATCGCGCCTTAGAAATTCTCGGCGATGAAAAAGGCAATTATCAACGGGTGAGTCCTAACGACCATGTAAACTATGGACAGTCAACCAATGATGTGATTCCTACAGCCATTCGCATTGGTGGTTTATTAGCACTTACCCATACATTACAGCCAGCTTTAGAAAAGGCGATCGCATCCTTAGAAAACAAAGCCGTACAATTTAAAGATATCGTCAAAGCAGGCAGAACCCACCTGCAAGATGCTGTCCCTGTGAGTTTAGGCGAGAACTTCCGCGCTTGGGCGCAGATATTATCAGACCACCAAAACCGCATATATACAGCCTCTGGGGATTTAATGGTCTTAGGTTTAGGTGGAAGTGCAGCCGGTACAGGAATGAATACCCATCCTCAGTATCGCGCCCGTGTGGTAGAAGCCATTGCCGAACTGATAGGATCACCCTTAGAACCTGCACCCCATTTAATGGCTGCAATGCAGAGTATGGCACCTTTTGTCAACGTTTCCGGCGCTTTACGCAACTTAGCCCAAGATTTAGTCAAAATCTCCCATGATTTGCGGTTAATGGACTCCGGCCCCAAAACTGGTTTTAAAGAAATTCAATTACCCCCAGTCCAACCAGGTTCCTCAATCATGCCGGGTAAATATAACCCAGTCATGGCAGAGATGACATCAATGGTATGCTTTCAGGTAATGGGCTACGATAATGCGATCGCCTTAGCCGCCCAAGCCGGACAATTAGAATTAAACGTAATGATGCCGCTAATTGCCTATAATTTGATTCACAGCATAGAAATTCTGGGTAACACCATAGCCGCCCTCACCGAACGTTGCATAGAAGGAATTACCGCCAACAAAGAACGCTGTTTAGCTTATGCCGAAGGTAGTTTAGCATTAGTCACAGCACTGAACACCCACATCGGATATTTAAACGCCGCAGCTGTAGCCAAAGAATCCTTAGAAACAGGTAAATCTCTCAGACAAATAGTATTAGAAAAAGGCTTAATGACTGAAGAAGAATTAGCAAAAGTCCTAGACTTAGAACAAATGAGCGCCATTATTCCATTAACTTAATTTGTAATTCCTAATTACACACCTGATAAAATTCAACCCCAGCCAAAAGTTTACTCACCCAGTAATATTGGTTTGGGGTATGCTCTTCAGATTTGCTACTCTATAGTAGTTGACATAGCTAATTATGCCAGTATGAAAAAAGTTGATAAGAGTCAATTAAAAGCTAACTTACTAGAATTTTTGCAACTTGTAGAATTAGAAGGTGAAGAAATTTTAGTTACTGATGGAACTAACCCAGTAGTGAGAATTTCTCAATATCAAAAAACTCCTACAACTGAAGAATTGTTTAAAAATATGCGTGGTAAAGTCAAGTATTTTGAAGATTTAACTACCTCCACGACTGAAGAATGGCAAGAAGTATAAAAATTGTCCTTGACACCTGCGCTCTCATCTGGTGGAGTTTAGATCCTGATAAACTTTCTCAACACGCAAAAGAAGCTTGTTACCAGATGGAGAAGGAAAAGAATGGTCTAGTTACATCAACATCAGTTTGGGAAATAGCCATCAAAATAAAAAATAAGAAATTAGATTTAGGAGTTGATATTGATGAGTATGTCACCACGCTAAAAAAGTCTGATGTTATCCGTATTATCCCAATTGATGAAGACATTTGGTTAGAAAGTGTCAAATTAGAATGGGAACACCGAGATCCAGTAGATAGAGTAGTTGTAGCAGTTGCCAAAACTAATCAGGCTTCTATTATTACATCTGATCAAAAAATAGCTAGTTTCTACCCTTTAGTAATTTGGTAAATTTCAGGTTAAACGCCAACTTACCTATAATTTTTGGATCAAATTCGCTCGCGTCTGTTTGAAAAAGAATTTTATTCATATAATTAAACATATATTAACGTAATATAATATCTATGCAGACACAAAAACCATTAGTCAGTCTGATTCGGGCTACCTCCTACGAAAGTGAGGCTTTACGGGCATCATTAGTCACCCTGCTAGAACCTTTAGGCGGTATCTCTGCCTTTGTGAAACCAGGAAATAGAGTATTACTCAAACCGAATCTTCTCACAGGTTCCCGTCCCACAAAAGAGTGTACAACCCGGCGAGAACTGGTTTACGAAGTCGCCCAGATGGTAATAGAAGCAGGTGGTAAGCCCTTTTTAGGGGATAGTCCCGCATTTGGTAGCGCCAAAGGAGTAGCAGAAGCTAACGGCTATCTCCCGCTTTTAGAAGAACTAGATATACCTATTATTGAATTTCATGGTAAACGTTACGAAACCGTCAACGAAGACTTTAATCATTTGCGGCTATGCAAAGAAGCGATGGAAGCAGATGTAGTGATTAACTTACCCAAAGTCAAATCACATTCACAGTTAACATTAACAATGGGTGTAAAAAACCTCTTTGGTTGCGTTCCTGGTAAAATGAAAGCTTGGTGGCACATGGAAGCAGGGAAAGATGCAAACCGCTTTGGTGAAATGTTAGTAGAAACTGCCAGAGCAATTAATCCCAACTTAACAATTTTAGATGGTATCATCGGTCATGAAGGTAATGGACCGAGTGGTGGCGAACCCCGTGATTTAGGTATTTTAGCAGCCGCAGCCGATGTATTTGCCTTAGATAGGGCAGTAGTAGAAATTCTCAATGTCCCACCAGAACAAGTCCCTACAGTTGCAGCGTCTCAAAGGTTGGGTGTTTGTCCAGAATTAGCTGAGATTGAGTTTCCCCATTTACATCCTGATTTACTGAAAATTGAAGATTGGCAACTACCAGATAAGTTAATGCCAATTGATTTTGCCATGCCTCGTGTAATTAAGTCTACATTTAAGCATCTTTATATTAAGTTTCTTAAAGAACCCATGAGTGTTTATGGTAAAGGCTAGAGTCGTAAATTTTACCGAATAACCACCAGCAATCGTAGGGTGGTTTAGGCGTATAGGGTAAATATGACACTCAACAAAAGAACTTGTTTACGACGTAACCCACCTTTAACCGTCAATATTGGTGGTGAGTTACGCTGTTGCTTTAGCGCAGCCATGCCCCTTGGGCTATATCCACCCTACAGTTGAGAAACCATGTATAATCTTTGAAGCGATACATAAAACCCAAGTGTTGACTAATGGCGAAATATCTGAGGATAAATTTAAAATGAACACTTTAAAAAACACTAGAGATTATCAATTTGTTATTTTCCCCGCTTCACAAGCAATTGAGAAACTATTAAAAGCTTGTTTAATAGAAAAAAAATTACAGCACACTGAAAGTACACTTCAAGGAATACACAATAAATTAATAAGAGAATATGGTCATAAACTATTTTATATTATTGAAACATTAGAGTGTTATCTTGAAAATACTTCAAACATAGTGGATCAAGTGGAAAAAATTCCCTACTCAAGAGAAATTTTTATAAATAAACCTGTGAAAAATCCTAGATATGATCCTATACCTATTACTTCAGAGGAAGCTGTAAAAACTATAGATGCTGCGTTGAGTATTTTTGAACTAATCAGCGATAAATTTGTTATCTCTTTATGATAATAAAAGTCTGGTTATTCTCCTGAAATAGAGGAATGTTCTGATAAATCAGAGGATTATCATTGCAGTTTTGCTTCATAAATTTTACATAATTAACGTGATATTCTTTATCAAGAATAAATAAATATATAGTAACTGGTTCTAGTTGTGTGGAAACCACAAACAAAAGGGTTAGAAAAATCTTTGGGTGAAATAGAATCTCAGGAACTCTTACCCGAATATTATGAAGGGGATGAATTAGTTACCATATCTGAAAATCAATCTTGGCATCAGTGGTGATGATAAATAGCCGAAACACAGGCGGGTTTCTCTCTAATAAATCCCCTGTCTGAACTTATAATAAGTATATTCTATGAAAAGTTTCTTCACTTCCCACTGAGGGGAATATTTCTATTATGCTGCAAAGATTATATATACATAACTATCGCTGTCTAGAAAATTTTGAACTTACCATGAAAGAGATGTCTTCTGCTCTCTTGATTGGCAAAAATGGTGCTGGTAAATCGACTATTTCCTCGGCGCTAGAGGTACTGCAATCTATTGGTAGAGGTATCAATAGAGTTGGACAACTTGTGCAGTCTAAAGATTTTGCTCGTGGGAGGTCTGATGTTCCTATTCGGTTGGAAATAGAAGTATTATTAGAAGAAAAATTATATAAATATGTCCTGGCTTTAGAGCTACCAGAAAAGTTTAAAGAACTGCGGATTTTTGAAGAGCAATTATTAGTTGATAATAATATACTTTACTCTCGAAAAGAAGCCCAAGTTAATCTTTATTCTACCTTCCAGAATCGGGAAGCTCAATTTTTAGTCGATTGGCATTTAGTAGCCCTTCCACTGATTCAGGAGCAATCTGAAACTGATCCGCTTCACACTTTCAAGACTTGGCTGGCTCATATCATTATTTTAGCACCAATTCCTAGCTTAATGACTGGAGATTCCTACGGTGAAACTTTAGAACCAAAGTGGGATGGTTCAAATATTGGCGAGTGGTTTTCTGGGTTACTTGGTAGATATCCTGCTGCTTACAGAGAGGTTGACAAATATCTGCGAGCAATTATGCCAGACTTTCAAGATTTTCTCAATGAACTTATTGGTAAAGACTTCAAAAGCTTGGTTGTTCGGTTTGAAGAAAATAATGCAAATCTCAGTGTGAACTTTGAAGATTTATCTGATGGGGAGAAATGCTTTTTTCTCTGCGCGGTGGTGTTAGCAGCTAATAAATTCTATGGGCCACTTTTTTGCTTTTGGGATGAGCCAGATAACTATCTTTCTATCTCAGAGGTTGGACATTTCATTACATCACTGCGACGCTCATTTAAGAACAGTGGACAAATTTTAGCAACTTCTCATAATCCGGAAGCTATCCGCAAGTTTTCTAATGAAAATACATTTTTGCTTGATCGAAAAAGTCACTTAGAGCCTACTTTAATTAGACCGCTTAGTGATATATCTATTCCAGGGGATTTGATCAATGCTTTGATTTGTGGCGATATTTCCTTATGAGTATTAACAAGAATAAACCGCACCTTTTTATCTTACCTGAAGATGATGCTAATCGCCAGATTGCCAACGGATTTATTCAAGATTTAAACGTGAATGCTCGTGCTATTCAAATTCTACCAATTGCTAATGGTTGGAAAAGAGTTGTAGATAAGTTCATGAATGATCATGTCCGTAAAATGCGACAGTATCCAGAAAGTATGATGCTTTTACTGTTGGACTTTGATGAGTGTGAAGATAGATTCATTTATGTAGAAAGCCATATTCCCGAAGATATAAAAAATAGAGTGTTTGTTTTAGGAGTACAATCTAACCCAGAGAGTTTAAAGAGATATATTCAAAAGAGTTTTGAGGCTATTGGAGAATCTCTGGCTACAGACTGCGCTGAACACAAGAATGAATTATGGGGACATTCGCTTCTCATACATAATAAAACTGAGTTAGAACGAATGATTGTATCTGTTAAACCCTTTTTGTTTGAAAAATAGGCATAATAATATGTTAGAACAGTTGAATCATCTTGTTTTTGCTGTTTGGAAGCATAAAATCGCTATTTAAGTTGTATGATATGGGTGGTTAAGATGACCAACCGACAAGAGTTTATTGTGATTTAAATATGTCAACTAGATATTTTTCAACTTACCAAGTTCTGGATGAACGAACCGCAAAGGACACAAAGTACGCAAAGAAGAGAAGAAGAGAAGAAGAGAAGAATTGAGATGACAGGCTCGATTCGGTATGTACCTTTATATAGATTGACAAAAAGAAAGTAATATTACTCAGATTTAGCTTTGATGATGCAGAACATTTTTTTGGTGCGATCGCTCGCTAATTAAGCTCTTACTTAAGTAGTATAACAGAAACTTTAATGATTTCTTAATATTTTTTATCGTTAAATTTACAGTAGTTTTCTGATTTTTGACTACGGAAATTTTTATGAAAAAAGCAGAAAAAAGTATTTATACCTATGTAAAAATTCGGATTTTTTAACTGTAACTAAAGACAGGTGGTGAGAATATTTTAAGGTGTTAGAATAGCTTTATGTTACGTAATTAAGATGGAATCATAAATCTATGTTGAGATAAAAAGTGATTTTGAATACTAATACTTAACCTTTCCTTAACCTGTAAATGACAGGTTTCAGGCTAGAAATGTAAATCATTAGTTACCAAGTGAAGATGACAACGTTTCTGTGTAAATTTGGTTCAAACATTGCAGTTATGAAGCTGTAGTGATCAAGATCACCAAACTGGGTAAACTTTTTGGCTGCTACATTGTTGACAGTCAAAAAATAGTTAGAATATTATCAAGACTCTCTTTACAGAGAGTAAACCTCAAAAAAAGTGACGAATTTCAAATTTGTATGGATGCAAATAGCCAGTCTGCCAGCCCAACCGATACATATTCCCATCGTTTGGCAGACATTGTGGGAACTGCGATCGCTCTAGTGACTCTAACACTACCTGTGTTTGTCATTGCCCACTACTCGACTGATGTTTCTAATAACCAGCAACCGCAAACCTATACACTGCCAAGAAGTGGAAATTAAACAACAGTTGCAACCAGCATTTAACAGCCAGTTAGCTCGAAAAAGGAGAACACAGATTGTGAGCTAATATTTTGGATGTGTGATTAACCCAGCATCCTCTGAGTCTGTATTGTGTTCTGACTGATTCAGAGATGTGTATTTCCAGTTTTTTCTGATCTCTCCAGAGATAGATGTCTGAATTATCGGAAGCGTTGCGAGGGGTTCTCACAACGCTTTTTGCTGTTTGGACGAGATGTATACTTGCGGTGTTGAACAATTATTCAGATCAATATTTTGGGAAGAAGTCCATCTTGGCTTTAGAATTTTACGAAGGAGCCAAACTTAGTGCTACCTAATTTTATTGTTATCAGAGGATTTTTTTGTGGACTTATCCCGTATTCCTGCTCAACCAAAACCCGGTATACTCAATGTTTTAATTGAAATCCCCGGCGGGAGTAAAAATAAATACGAGTTTGACAAGGACTTGGAAGCCTTCGCTCTAGACAGAGTGCTTTATTCTTCGGTACGATATCCTTATGATTACGGCTTTGTACCTAATACTCTAGCTGATGATGGCGATCCTTTGGATGGGATGGTAATTATGGATGAACCAACCTTCCCTGGCTGTGTGATTCCTGCACGACCCATTGGGATGTTAGAAATGATTGACGGTGGCGATCGCGACGAAAAAATTCTTTGTGTTCCTGACAAAGATCCGCGCTACGCTACAGTAAGATCACTGAAAGACATAGAACCACACCGCTTAGATGAAATTGCTGAATTTTTCCGCAGTTATAAAAATTTGGAAAAAAAGGTTACACAAATTCTCGGTTGGCAAGATGTTGATAAGGTTGCGCCTTTAGTAGAGAAATTTATCCAGGCTGCTAAGGCATAACCTCAAAGTTATGAGTTATGAGTTATGAGTTTACTAGTTTTAAATTCTAACTTTTAACTCTTAACTATCCATGACCTTTGTCAACAAACGAACAACTTTAGCCGGTTGCAATTTGCAAAAACTGCTATAAAAATCTTAAAAAAAATGCAGCGTACTGTCCTTTTGGCAAAAATTCACAACTGTACCCTCACCGGGGCAAACATCAACTACGTGGGTAGTATCAGCATTGATGAAGTTTTATTAGACAAGGCTGGCATCTTACCTTATGAGCAAGTGCAAGTGGTGAACAATGCTAATGGTGAGCGTTTTATTACTTATACAATACCTGCTCCTCCTAATTCCGGGATAATTGAACTAAATGGGGCTGCCGCACGTCTAGGCATTCCAGGCGATCGAGTGATTATAATGGCATACGGGCAGTTTACTCCAGAAGAGTTAAAAAATTACTCTCCTACAGTAGTCATTGTGGATGAAAAAAACCGACTTTTGGAAGTTCGGCACTACAATGATCTGCTCAGTAAGCTCTAACTGGCAGGAAAAATGTCAAACTTTGAGTTGTCGGGTGGTCAAAGCTACGTAACAAAAGAGCCAATAATTCCCCTCAGTAGTCCTGTGGGTGAGTTTTTGGTAAAATTCTGGGGTGTTAGAGGTCTAATTCCTACTCCATGCACTAGCACTCAGCGCTATGGTGGTAACACTGCTTGTATACAAATATATGTAGCTGGCAAACACCTGATTTTTGATGGTGGTACAGGTTTACGTAAACTAGGAAAAAATTGGCAAGAACTAGAAAAGCCAGTAGAAGCGCATTTGTTTTTTACCAACTCCCAATCAAATCATATCCAAGGCTTTCCCTTTTTTGCCCCGGCATTTGTGAGAGATAATTGCTTCCATGTTTATGGAATAGCGGCTTCAAATGGGGCTTCTATTAAACAATGTCTGGGTGATCAGATGCTTCAGCCTCTGTTTCCTTATCCCATACAAGCAATGCAGTCTGAGTTGCGATTCTACCACCTGAATCCGGGCTGTGAGGTGAAGTTAGATGATGTCACTGTCACCACCGCTTTGATCCACCAAAGTCAGAAGTCTGTGGGCTATCGCATCACTCACAAAAAATATACTGTGGCCTATGTGACAGATTTACACAACAATCTTCAGCAGATAGAACGCGATCGCATTTTACAAATTATTCAAGATGCTGATTTACTAATTGCCAATGCTACCTACAATCCCCCCACGGCTTATAACCATGAAGTCACCGATGTTCACTGGAAAACGGCTGTAGAGTTAGCCAGCAGTGCTGGGGTAAAACAATTAGTCATCTCCCAGCACCACCCTGATGATCAGGATGATTTTCTGGACAAAGTACAACTAGAAATTCAATCTGTCTTCCCCAACGCCTTACTAGCCTGTGAAGGTTTAGTATTGTCTGTGGGTAAAAAGTAGCTGAATTTTTTCGGAAAAATTATCTCCAAGTATTTTAAATACAGACAGAACGAGCTTCATCAACTTTCAGCGTTGTTCCCGTGATAAATTTAGCATTCTCATTCAGGAGAAAAACCACCACTTTTACAAGGTCTGCATCAGAATTTTTTAGCTGTACATTGTCCTAAAGGTTTCCAGAATGCATCACTTTTTTTTAACTTTGTTCTTGAGGAACTTGTGGTATTTGTGCTGTCAGCTTTTCTTTATCCCGACGGCGTTTTTTAGCATAAAGCTGAATCGTCACCGCCATCAAAATTATTAAGCCAAAAACCCCCCAAACTGTAATATCTGTGGGCAGATTATTCTTAAACACAGCCAATAACACAATCACCAGCAACATGACTGTAGGTGCTTCATTTAAAGCCCGTAACTGCTGACCATTCCAGCGACACTCATCTGCTGCTAACTGCTTGATTAAACGACCACAGTAATAATGATAACCGAGTAAAATGGCCACAAATAACAGCTTAATATGCAACCAACCCTGTTTTAAAACTTCTGGTTCCGTGCTTAATAAACCTATGGCCATTGCTACTGTTACCAGCATTCCTGGCGTGGTAATGATATTGTAGAGCCGCTTTTCCATAATCTGATACTGGTTTTTCAGTATGGTTTTGGCTGGTTCTGGTTCTTGGTTAGCTTCCGCGTGATAGATAAATAGACGTACCAAGTAGAATAAACCGGCAAACCAAACTACAATGCCAATAATATGAAATGCTTTAAACCAGGAATAAGCCATGAACTCAAATCTCCGTCAGTGTGATTTTGATGTCTTTTTAGTGGTAGTAAAAAATTGAAAAATGCCGTATTAGATAATATTATAAGTCCGCAACCACTAGATTATTTACTAAGCTTAACCATACTTTAATTTAGAGAAGTAAAAACAAATCAGTAATAATTAAACGCAGATGGACGCAGATAAACGCAGATGATTTTGTACTTTATTAGACTAGAAAATGCTATACAGTTTCTTCCTTCGTCTTTGGGGACTGTTAATTAAATGTGCTGTATAGTATATGCTATCGATTTTTTCGAGATTTATTAGCAAATCATTAAGTATTTGTACGTCGCACAAAGGGCAACAGGTCTTGTAGAATTGTTTTGTGGTAGTGTTCTTGGGGATAATGCCCCACATTATTAAGTTTTATTAATTCAGCATCTGGTACAGAATCAGCAAACTTTTGGGCTACGTCTACACTTAACCAGGGGTCAATCATCCCCCATTGAATCAGAATTGGTTTTTGCCATTTTTGAAAGCCAGATTCTATTTCGGACATGGCTTGATCTAGTTGCAAGTTGCGAATAGTGGCTAGGAGACTCCGCCCGGCAGTGGAAGCCTTTAAAAATGGTTTACGATAAATATCTAAGTCTTGATCTTCGATGCGGTAACGGCTACCACCTTCGAGAGTGCGATCCACTAAAAGTGGGTCTTGAGTCATCATTTCACCAGCCAAGGGTAAACCCAGTTGTTTAATTTTCCAAGGTAATTTGGCTGTTGTGGCAATGGGTGCGTTGAGAATGGCTATGTTAGCAATTTGTTCTGGATGACGTAGGGCGTATTGTAAGCCGACGGAACCTAAAAAGCCTTGGACGACTAAAGAAAAACGTTCTAGTTCTAAGGCTTGGATAAATCCTTCTAAGGCGGTAATAAATTTATCTGGTGTGTAAGCAAAATCCCATTTTTCTGGTTGGGTGGAAAAACCATAGCCAATCCAATCAGGTGCGATCGCTCTCGTTCCCTGACTTCCTAAAGCCGGCATAATATTACGCCAACTGTAACTTTGTGATACTAAACCGTGTAGTAATAATACAGGCAGTAAATCAGTTCTCCCAATGGGTTCACACTCACGATAAAACCATTCTAGAGAATCAACTTTGATTTTATGTTCTGTTAAAGACAAGGTATTTTCCTAATAAAACGCCGACTTACTTAAAAGCTATTTTTTATAATCGTTAAGATATCATCTCACGAATTGCGGCAGCTGTGGCAGGTGCGAGTAAAACACCATTGCGGTAATGTGCAGTAGCTAGGAGAACGTTACTAAATCCGGGAAGTTGTTCAATAACTGGTGCGGGGCGACCTTCGGGACGGGGGCGTAAACCTGACCAAGTGCGAATAATTTCGGCGGTGGCTAAATCTGGACAAAAGGCGATCGCCTGATGCCAAACTTTCTGGAATAATTCTGGACTAGGGGGAATTTGATCACCATCACTAGGAAACTCCACCGTTGCACCCACCCAGTAATTACCGCCGCCTACAGGGACAATATGTACATCATTACCTGTAACCACTGGCTGAAAGTCGGGATTTCCTAATGGTCGTTCCAGACGCACTTGTAAAGCCTGTCCTAACACTGGGCGAATATCAACCATTTGATTTAACTGTGCTGTCAGAGGAGTAGAACCCAGTCCCGCAGAGACAACCACCCAATCAGCAGTAATTTTGCCCTCTGTAGTTTCCACTGTTATAGAGTTGTTATCTGGTGAAATCCCCAAAACATTCACACCAAATTTGCAACTTACCCCATTGTGTTGCGCCGCCTCAGCTAAAGCTAAAGTCAAAGTAGTAGGATTCAGTTGACGGTCTTGGGGAGAATAAACCGCCCCGGTAATGTTGGCGATCGCAATTTGCGGACAAAAATCTTTAACTTGGGCTGTATCCCACAGTTCCAACTTCCAGCCCTGAGAATGGCGCACTGCGGCCAGGTTTTCCCAACCCACTAAATTCTCTTCCTCCCCCAGCAGACTCACAATACCTTGGCGGTTAAAGGGAATTTTCCGCCCCGTTATCCCTTCCAATTCGGGAATTAAGGTTTCATAGCGTTGAATACTAGTGTGTCGCCTTCGCCAAGCCTGACCCTTGACCTTATGGCTAATCACCCCCATTAAAACCCCCAGGGCTGCCCCTGTAGAAGCTTGGGCGGGTGGTTGACGGTCGATGACTGTGATTTGGAATTTTTTAACTAGACTAAGTTCATAGGCTATGGTAGCCCCCACGACACCACAACCGATGATCACTACATTCATGTTTCCTGTTGGACTGATTTATTTCCATTTTCCCAGAAGTTAATCAATTATGGGGGTGGAATTTAGGGCATATCAGTATTATTGACTGGGAAAAATTCCTGCTTCTGCAACCCAAAAATATTAGCTACGAGAGAGTTGGGAAAACTCTGAATTTTTTGATTATGAGCTTGTACGGCTTGGTTATAGCGCATCCGTTCCACAGCGAGACGATTTTCAGTCCCGGTTATTTCATACTGAAGATTAGTAAAGAGTTGGCTAGATTGCAATTGGGGATTAACAGCCGCATATTTAGTAAAACTCTCAATTGCTTGATTAATTTGGGTAATAGCATCAGCCTTTTGTTCAGGAGTGGCTGCTTGTAAATAAGCTTGACGCGATCGCTCCAATAAAGCAACTAACTCTTGTTCTTGTGTCCCATAGGCTTGGGTAATATTTACCAAATTGGGAATTAAATTAGCCCGTCGCTGAAGTTGATTTTCTACTTGCGCGCCGGCTGCATCCACTTTGCTATTGCTGCTTTGAATTGAGTTATGAGTCCAGCCAGTCCACACAGCACATACTGCTACCATACTTGCGCCAATCATCAACAATTTTTGACGAAATTTGGCTGACTGTTTTTGGGCTGCTTGTTTTTCCTGTTCTCGTTTTTTAACATCTTGAATTGCTTGCTGAATAAACTCCACAGGGATATCAACTTCCTTTCCTGCGGCGATTAACTCAGCAGAGGAGTAACCTTGAGTTTGTTCGGTATAATACCGAGAAGCTAACTCCAGCACCTCTGGGGCTACTTCTTCCGGGATTCTTTGTTGTGGATTGTTCATCATATTTACCAACTCCCTCCAGCACCACCGCCGCCGCTACTACCACCGCCATAATGACCACCGCTACTACCACCACTGCAACCGCCGCCGCCTCCAAAACTGCCACCTCCAAAACTGCCACTGCTACTGCTACTAGCTGGTGGGGGAGGTGGAGGAGGTAAGCGGGGAATTTTTTCTTCCATTTCGTTGTGATAAGTACAACAATGGCAGTCATCGATAATCAGTCGTTTTCCCGAACGATATTGCGTAGGTTGTTTAATAGTTTTCTCAGTGCGAATAACAGTCAATTCTTGACAATGTGGGCATTCTTTGAATTGAGGTGATTCACTTTCCTGGGCAACGAGATGAAATCCCTTACTAGTTGACTGCTGGCTGCAATTGAGACATTTCCAGCCCTCAAATTTGACACTACCTATCTTTTTTGCTGTTTTTTCCTTAATAGTCAGATGTGGTTCAATGATGCTTGGGTCTACTTGTGTCATTGGCTGTTGACAATCAGCACACAAGAACTTGTAACGTCTCTGTTTTTTACGGGTGTAACCTTCTGGTTTGATTGGGATTTTTACAGGGCGTACTACGAGGAAAATCAAACCTCCTATTATCAATATCATACCCACTCGCACCATCACAGCGAATACTCCCGGCCCGGAGTTATTACTGAAGTTGTTAGGTGTAACTTCTGTTTTATTAGGTGTAACTTCTGTTCTAACTAGATTAGCAGCTTGATTGGGGTCAGAACCTAAAACCAATACTAGCGCTTTGGTTCCCGCAAGTGTTCCACCTGCAAAATCACCTTGTTTAAATTCGGGGATAATTTGACTATTGATAATATTGCCGACTTTGGCATCAGGCAAAATGGCTTCGATACCGTAACCAGTTTCTATTTCGACTCGGCGATCGCCCACAGATATCAAAAATAATACACCATTATCTTCTCCTTGTTTACCAATCCCCCAATGATTGAATAACTCTGTGGCAAAACTTTTAGGAGAAGGTGCTGGGGATGTTGTGGGTACTGTGACTACAGCAATTTCTGTCCCATTTTTAGCCTCTAAATCAGCAATCATCTGATTAATTTCAGCTTCTGTTTCATTGTTAAGAATATCTGCCATATCTGTCACCCAACCACCCGATACTTGTCGAGGATTTGGCACTTCTTCCACCTTTAAGGCAAGGCTAGACAACGGTGCAAGAACTATAGATGCTGAAAATATACCTAACAGAAAAATTCGTTTTGGTTTGAGAAAAGTTAATTTCATATTTTCCCCTATCAAATATAAGTCGGAATTGAATCTTAATTAATACATCAATTCATCGGGGAGGAATTACGGAAAATAGCATTTACCAACTCCCTCCAGCACCGCCACCGCCGCTACTACCACCGCCAAAATCTCCACCGCCGCTACTACCACCACCACCACTATAACCACCACCACTGCTAGAAGAAGGAGGAGGTAAGCGGGGAATTATTTTCTTTGTTTCCTGGTAATAATTACAATGGTGGCATTTATCCCTCACCAGTTTTTTGCCCTGACGATCTTGGGTGGCTTGTCTGAGAATTTTATCAGTGCGAGTACAAGTATACAGCGTTTCCGGCTGTTATGAGGTACAGTAGCAGCAATTAGCAAACCAG
>NZ_CAWUOL010000098.1:0-18290 GCF_963923915.1 Nodularia chucula CCY0103
TGATTACCTACTCAATTCTCCTCAACTTTTTCTCGACTTTTTCAGCAAACCCTACTTATTTTGGTATAGTCTTCAATAAAGAATTTGTTATGGAAATGATGGAAAAGAATAAAAGTTATAGCATCCTCGATAGCGACTATATGAATAGACACCAGCTACTACAAGAAGGTTTTCCAACTCATGCACTGCATTCTAAGTTTCATCAACCATAACCCAACGCGCTTATTGAAAATACTAAGGGTAGGGTTCATGGCAGCGATCGCCTATTTGTCCATCCCACTTCCGGCTTCCATGAATTGGTTTACTGACAATTGATTGTTAATGCAGGGCTTTAGAAACATTAGTACCATGCCCTAACCCTGCTATCTGCCAACAAAAATGTAGAATATTAACTAGCTACTTCTTCATGAGTTGCAAAAATAACATTCCCTCTAATTGTCTGTTTAGCTAATACAGAAGCTTTGTCATTCAATGGCAGATTTTTAGCTATTCCATCTTCATTCACCATAATTAATCCTCCTTCAACATTAATTTGCTCAAAGTAACCACCAATCAATTCTTGAATTTGCTCTAAGCTTTCAAGTACAATTTCTTCTTCTAAGCCAAGGCTATTAATGAATGTAGCCATCTTTATTTTTCCTTAATTTAAGATACTCATACACTATTTAATTATACATTTATTTATATACAATTTCAATTGTCTTATTATAGTTTTTACCAGATTTTATTATTTTTAATTGAACAGTTTTCAGTCATTTATTGTTGACTATTTTCCCTTGTTTAAGATTCTTTCTCTAACCATTTTAAATGATAATTTTAGAAGTTAAAATCAGTCAAAAATCATGATATCCCTTACTCTTTATTCCCATTGTTAAGGGAAATCCCAAGTAAAGGCAATCGCCTATAGTGGCCGCTTCCCAATCCTCTAAATACCATACCCAAAAGGTTGACCCCACAGTTGCCACATCTCTTTGTTGAAGGGCGATCGCCATTTCTGAATCATTGCTTGTTCTAAGGCTTGGCGTGGTCTTCTGTCTACTGGGGCATCCCACCAAAAGCCGATGTTAACTGCCGTTGTGAGTTGATAACGATAATGTAATTCTTGGTAGGTACTGATGTAACCTTTGCAGTCGTGAGTATTTTTCCAGCGTTTGTTACTCTGTTTGGTTTCCCCTACATAAAGTAGTATTTCCGCAGCAGAATCAATCACAAAGTAGAGGGCTGCTTGACCATAATGATCCGGCATCCGGTAAAAAGCCATTGATTGTAACTGTAATTTGAAGGGGTCAATGATATCAGCTTGACAATGAGATGGGGCAACATCAAACAAAGTTACTTGCTGTGGTGGTTTACTTTCCCTAACGTGTTTTTGATAATTAAACACCCTTGACTTCCACTGTTGTAAAGCTTCAGCATCCATCACTGGCTTTGCATTTCTCAATATTTTATATTCTGTGTTGGAAAATAAACTCAGTTGTTCCATGTTGAGCGTAAATAACCACCAATTGATTATTGCAGATTTTTCTTAGGGGAAATTACCAAGGCAGAACTTCACCATTAGAATGCCAGAAGGTTCCTGTATTTTCGAGATTTAATTCTTCAATCCGAGTTAGTAGTCCTTTTACTGATTGTTCTGGTGTAATACCGGAGTTAGTAAAGTTGGTCATACGAGTTTTTACCAATCCTGGGTGAAGAATAGCAACAGCAATTCCTTGTGGTTTTAAATCCACAGATAATGATTTACCAGCCATTGATAAAGCTACCTTAGACATTCTATAACCGTAAGAACCACCGGAAGTATTATCTTCAATTGAACCCATACGGCTAGTCATGATAATTACCTTTGAGCCTTTTCTTAAATTGGGAAGCAAAGCTTGAGTAATCCGTAGTGAACCAACGGCATTAACTTCAAATTGCCTACGGATGCTTTCAAAATCCAGGTTAGCCAGACTAGTTCGTTCGACAATACCAGCATTATTAATCAAAACATCAATTGGTTCACCATCAAGTCTTTCAACTAGGTTGCTGACTGATTCATCAGAGGTAATATCTACATTCGTTTCTAGCGATATACCTAAATTATTCAATTCCTCTGAAGCCGAACGACAAACAGCAATAACGCACTCACCTCGTTCTTTAAGTTGATGGCAAAACTCTAAACCAATACCTCGATTTGCCCCTGTTACTAAATAAGTTGCCATATTGTTTTTCTACTGAACTGTCTCATTACAGATGTTGACATCAAGACAAATATATCTCTAATCAAGGTGACATGACTCCGACCTAGACTGAATTTCTTCAGTCCCCGGCAACCCGTCTGCATAGGCGTTTTGGATTCCCGACTGCCCATCGGTACTAATCAATTTGATTCCTCTGTTTCTAATGACTTGACCACTAGCAACATCTCTATCAGTCGTGTAATTGCAACTAGGACAATGATGCACTCTAACGCTCAAATCTTTTCTAACTTCTGCACCACATTCAGGACACTCTTGAGAAGTCCCCCTAGCGCTAACTTCAGCATTAGCGAAGCGGGCGAGCGTACTCGCTCGACAGAATTTACCACGTTTCCAACACAGATGCATCCCTTTTGCTAAAGTCCGGTAATCCAAGTCTTCCATGAAGAGCATATCAGATGTGGCAGGAGTACCCCGATGTTTAGTTAATTTTTATTGACGATTAACGAAAACATAAGGCTTTCGGGGAACAGATCATACTTTCTTACTAGAAAAAGATAGTAAGAAAGTTGATTGTTTTTTGGAAACAAAAAGTTCATAGTGGTTGCATACCAACCAAATCGCGTTGCTCCCAAGAAATTATGCGAACATACTTTGGAGAAGAAACAGTAGCAGCAGTCCCCCCTGCTCAAAGAAATAAAGTTGCAGAAACTGGCACGCTAACAATGATGTTTGCTGCTGGTGTGCTGATGATCGCAGAGATGTCAGTTCACCAAATTCTGTTAGGGGGATTTATGATCCTGGCTGCAATCATTATCGCCCTACCCAAAGAGTCTCAAGCACTATTAACCAATTTTGAGAAATTGCAGCGTAAATATGGGGTTAACCTATACGGCATATTATTTGCAATTTTGACAGTAGTTTGCTTTTTAGACTTTGCCACAGCACCTGCGAATGCTCAGTTTTTTAATAACGCGCAGACGTGGATGAACGACAGCTTTGGTGCGGCAGCAGGTAACGATCAAACAACAGAAGTCATTGATTTATTTTTCAACGTATTACGAGGGTTGTTTCTACTATATGTAGGTGTAGCTCTTGTACAAATTGTACAAGCAGCGCGTAACGATGAAGACTGGAAGACTTTAGCTCGTACACCATTAATCATTGTGTTGTCCGTATTTGTCGGCGATATCATTACAGGGCTGCTCGTTGGAGTTTAGATTATTGGGGAGCGATGTAGCTTATCGTTCCCCAAGAGAAAGGATCAGAAAAATGTCTAAACCTGACAAATTTGAAAAAAATTTTCGCCCAGTCAATAAAATTCTAGGAGAAAGTCCTAGATTGGGTCCATTTCCAGCCGAGCAAATTTTCCCTTGGCTAGGAATAACCTTATCGAGCATCTTCATTTTCCACTACATATTCAATGCCGGGTGGTTGGCCACAGGATTAGTGGCTGCTTGGGGATGTTCAGTTTGGTGGGTACTTTCTGTTCAAAAAGACTACTTTGGCAAATTTGTGGGGGTTCCTCGGCTCAGTAGAGGGTATATGCGTTTTAGATCATTACGACAAACCCAAACCCATACTAATAAAAGACGTAAATCTAGAAAATGAACAAGCCAATGTCTCAAAGTAAAAACCCAAAAATTGGCAAGAGAACTTTAGAAACTCCCCAAATCTCAGTTGTAAAAAGATTGACACCTTTTGAAGATATTATTCATCTAGCTGGGATATGTGAAATTAATTTAGGAGGAAGAAAAGGTATAGGTGCATTAATACTGGAAAGAAATGAAGATATCCAAATAAAGTTTTGCTTTGATTGTGCGGGTATTCACCCTAACTTGCCCTCAGAGCAAATATTACCAATCTTTAATGGCATAGAAAGTGGACTAAAAGAAATCCCTGAAGATGAATCACTAACTATTCATTTTGGTTCCTTCACGGATGACTTTGATAGACAATCGGAACTAAAGCATATTGAGTCTAATTGTATTGAACAACTGAAGCTACTAATACGCAGTGAGAGAGTACGTATTCAAGATTTAACTAAAAATGGTGTGCGCCAGAATAAATTTTTACGGCTATGGTGTACATATACTATTGTTAATGATGAAAAGACTCAGGATTACATAGAATCTACTATTAAAAAATTGCAGAAAATCTGGTATCAGTTTACTGGGGAAATTCACGAGATCAATAATAATCGGATTGAGAATGTTTTACGAAATTCATTCACTGATGGATTTCAACTCTGGGAACAAATCATCAGTAACAAAATGAAATTGAGTGTAAAAGCTCTTTCTGCTGATGAAATTTGGGGAATATTATGGAAACAGTTTAACTGTAGTGAAGCAACTCAGATTCCTAATCCTTTAACAATTAGCGAGAAAGATGGTGTAACAGAAGCCCAAACCAGTGATTTTCACATTAGGCATCATTTACTGGAGAATGAAAAATCTGTACCTTTTTTAGATAGAAAATGGGTAAAAATCCAGGATAAATATATCGGAGCGCTTAATTTCAACGAGAAGCCAGGAGGGTGGGTAGATGAATATGGGCAACTTAAATATCTTTGGGAGGTAATTGCAAGAGAAAGTATTTGTGATACTGAAGTATTTTGCCAAATTAATCGAGTCAATCAAGGAATTGCCAAAACTAATTTACAACGGTTAACGAAGCAATCAATTACCTCTACAGCAATATCAAGTAACTCTGGCAGCATTGATGTCAAAGCCGGGATGAATATAGAAGAAGCTGTAGAAGCTCAAAAAACAATTTATAAAGGTAATTTGGTAGTTTCTACAGCAGTTGTTTTTCTTGTTCATAGAAAAAGCAGACAAAAATTAGATGATGCTTGTCGCTATCTGGCTAGTTGCTTCCTTCGACCTGCCGTAGTCAGTCGAGAAAATGAGTATGCCTGGAAGGTCTGGTTGCAAACCTGTCCATTTGTTTGGGAAGCATTACTCACTAAACCATTCAATCGCAGACTACCGTACTTTAGCTCGGAAGCTCCTGGTTTAATGCCATTGATTTGTACCACCACAGGTGACAAGAGAGGTTTTGAACTAATTGCCGAAGAAGGCGGTACACCTGTTCATCTTGACCTGTACCGAAATCATAAAAATTTGGCAGTCTTTGGTGCAACACGCTCTGGGAAATCTGTACTGGTTGCCGGGATCTTAACTCCAGCGATCGCACAAGGTATCCCAGTTGTTGCCCTAGACTACCCCAAACCTGATGGCACATCCACTTTCACAGACTACACCAATTTATTGGGTAAGGAGGGGGCGTATTTCGACATTAGCAAGGAATTTAACAATTTATTTGAACTTCCAGACTTGCGGGGGATGGGGGAGGAAATTATCAAAGAAAGACTGACAGACTTTAAAGAGTTCATTAAATCAGTTTTAATGACCATGATAATTGGCACTAACGCTATTGGGGTGAGTAGCTCGATGCTGTCTAATATTGAATCAATTGTCACTTTGGCGTTAGAGACATTTTTCAATGAAGATGAAATCAAACTAAGGTACAAAGCAGCCTTAGAAGCAGGGGTGGGGACACAAGAGTGGGATGATACCCCAACTCTAAGAGATTTTTACAATTATTGTTCACCAGGATATATCAAATTAGATTCAATTGCAAACAACAGCAAAGAAGCATTAGAGCAAATTCGACTCAGATTGAAATTTTGGTTAAATACCAGAGTAGGGCAAGCTATTTCTCAGCCTTCAAGTTTTCGCACAGATGCCAAATTATTAGTATTTGCTCTGAGGAATTTAGCTTCAGAAGCAGATGCAGCCATATTAGCTCTTTCGGCTTATGCCGCAGCTTTACGCCGTGCTTTATCTTCTAAAGCCAGCATATTTTTCCTAGATGAAGCCCCAATTCTATTTCAGTTTGAATCAATTGCAGAATTAATTGGGAGATTATGCGCTAATGGTGCAAAGGCAGGAATTAGGGTAATACTTTCTGCACAAGAACCAGAAAGTATTTACCAAAGTAAAGCTGCACCCAAAATATTTGCCAACATTACAACTCGTTTGGTTGGCAGGATTCAATCTTCTGCTATTGACCCATTTGTGGAGCGATTTAAATACCCTTATGAAATTATTCAGGTGAATAGCACAGAAGCTTTTTATCCCAAAAAGGAGGGGATTTATTCACAATGGTTATTAGATGATAACGGTAAACTCACTTTTTGCCGATATTATCCAGCATATTGTTTATTAGCCGCAGTTGCTAATAATCCAGATGAGCAAGAATTACGTACTCTTTTCCTTAATCAATACAAAAATAATCCGTTATTAGGTTTATTTAAATTTTCTGAAGATTATATCAGAATGATTCGAGGAGAAGAGTTATCCCCAGAATCTCAAGAACTACTTAAGCAGAATCAGCAATTAAATACAAAAGTAGCATAAGTCCATGAAAAAACTTACTAAAACTAACAAAATTACTATCGCCACTTCTATTATTGTGGGTGGGATACTTATGAGTACACCTAGCTATGGATTCATCAATATTGGGAATTTTTTAGGTTCAATATTAGATGATATAAGAGGAGAATTAGAATTAATTCAAAGTTTAGCTGTAGCAGAAATTGAGAATACATGGGCAGGAATTAAGGAAGATGCCGTAGCTTCTATTAACGACTCTATTGGAAGCATGGGAGCGCCAGACCCTATCAAATCAGGTAACGAGTTGAAAGACCGACTAGCTAGTGAATATTCATTACCTGTAGCCCAACAGAAAGCACAGGATTTAGAGCGGGAGTTAACCAGAGCATCAATCTCTGCGATCATGGGGGAAGAAGGACAACAAGAAACTGCCAACAAAATCGAAAAAACGACACAAACTGCCCAAGAAGCTCAAACTTTGGCTGAACAAGCCCAGGGAATGGATGCTACTCAAAATATTCTCAAGGTAATGGCGGGGCAGAATGCACAAATAGTTTCTCTCTTAGCACAACAGCGTACCGATTCACTGCAATCACGGCATGATACAGCCCAAACTAATTTGATGTTGACTCAAATTGCCGAAAACTTAGCCAGTCAACGTCAAAGAGAAAATTCGCAGAGAATTGGTTTAGTTGCCGGAAATCATGAATTGATAGGCACATTGCGTTTAAGTAGGTAGGCACAAATAAAGTCAACTATGTAACAGAATGTAAAAGCCTTAGAACCCTTGCGATTACTTCGCTTTACTCCGTTACGCTCGTAATGACATACCTGTAAATTTTCCTGCCTACCTACTTAGATCCTACATATCAACAATAATTATGTCTTTGAAAATTCTTGCTTTCTCTGGCGGAAATTTACTGACCCAAGCATCCGAAACAGCAGAAGAAATTGCTACAGGATTTAACGAACTTTGGGATAATACCCTTTCTGGTGGTTTGTATGCAGCACTTTCTACAGTAGGTGTATTATTTGCTGTGGCAACATTTGTTTTTTTCATGGTTGAATGGACAAAACAAATGGTTAACTTTGAAGAACAACGCGCAATTCCCGATTTTATTTGGGTATTAATAGTTGTAGTCTTGTTAGCTAACAATGGTCAACTTTTAGGTCAAGGAAGTTTAGCTGTAAGGAATTACATTAATAACACTAACAATTTTGTTCTAGAATATACAGCCGAAGATGCTAACTTAAGTGAAGCTTTTAGAAAAGCTTTAGAGAATGAAGCGGCTCGGAGTGCTATTGGAACCGAAATTGAAAATTGTCGGTCTTCATCTTTGACTCCGGAAGATGCTGTTACTTGTTTACAAGATGCTAGAAATAGGCTTTCTACAGAATATCCCAGTTATTTTTCTGGGACTGGTCCACTAGCGGTAGTAATTCAAAGACTAGAAACAATTGTTCAGGCTCCGATTGACGCTATTGATAGCGGTGCTAATCCATTGCAAGTGATATTTTCGCCATTTAGCGCCGTTATCGGTAATAACATCCGGGAGATTGTCACATATATTTTGCTGGGATTAAACGGGGCTTACCAATGGGGCATAGAGCTAACAATGCTAGTGACAGCTTTAATTGGGCCACTTGCTGTAGGAGGATCTTTATTACCCTATGGTGCTAAATCGATTTTTGCATGGTTGACAGGATATTTTAGCGTAGGCATGGCTAAACTATCTTTCAACATTATTGTTGGTTTTGCAGCTCAATTAATGATTACATCTAGAGCAGATCAACCATTATTTTTCTTGTTTGTAATTGGAATTATTGCCCCCTTTTTAGCAACTGGATTAGCTGCGGGTGGTGGATTAGCAGTGCTTCAACAAATCAACAAAGCCGCAGAATTTTACGGTTCTATGGCTATTAAATTTGGGACTATGGCAATTACAAAAGGTGCTAGTGTAGCTGCTCAAAAAATTAAGCCAGGGGGATAAATGCTTAAACCTAGAAATAAACAAGTGCCTTTTAAACTCCTGAGTTATGGAGATTCTGTTACTACAAAATTTGGAGTTATAACTTTAACAGCGTTTTCATTAGCTTTAATTTCGCTAGTTACACAATTTTTAAATTATGGTGCAATCAGGAGGTTAAATAATCAACAAGTGCCGACATTAATTCAATTATCATCAGGTGAAACAATTCGCGCCCAATCTGTTCCTTCTACAGAGAGGTCTAATGAAGTAATTAAGAAATTTGTGTCCGATACATTCATTAGAATGTTTAATTGGGATGGTTTAATCCAAACTTTTAATGAAAGAGGAGAAGCCGTAACTAAACCTGATGATGGTATACCTATCACAGAAGGGAGTAGAAATAGGGTCACGAGTAGGGCTTATGAAGCTTCCTTCGCCATTACAGAACGAGAAGATTTTCGAGCATCTTTTCTACTTAAACTTGCAGAAATGACACCAAATGGTGTGTTTAGTGGAGAAACTCAAATTTCTTTAATTCCTCGATTTATTTCTGAGCCTCGACGACTCAGAGATGGAAGATGGGAAATTGATTTTATCGCTACTCTTGTTACTTTTTCGCGGAATAATAATGCGGGAGAAGGAATACCATTTAACAAAACTATTACGGTGGAAGCTGTCACTACTCCACAAAATCCGCCAAATGAAACTACTGAATTAGCTAAAAAAATCTATGCGGCTCGTCAAGCGGGATTGGAAATTACCCAAATTGTTGACTTGGATTTACGAGGAAGAAATAATTAATTATGGCTAATGATATTGGTCTACCTGATGAAGGAAATACATCTACAGTAGATACCATTCTGAATATTGATGAGCAGAATGATTCTACCAATTCTGAAAATATTGAACTTGAAGAAGATGAAGATCCAGCCGAAAATGTAACAAAACACAATCTAACGAACTCTCCTTGGTCAAAATTCGGTGTAGTTGGATTCTTTTTCGGAACTGGATTTTTTGTGGTATTTTTGTTTTTTAGTGGGGTTTTGAATAGAAATTCGTCAGTAAAAAATGAAGAAATCCCCTCGGAAATTCCGGAAGAAACTCTAGCTAGAATAGAGAACAATAATGGAGATATTTTTGCTCAAGCAGCACTAGGAAAACAAGAAAGTGAACTGCAAAAAATTAATCAAAGACCATCAGTAACTCCAGAATCAAGCGAAAATCAAGAAACCATTCCAGAACCAAGAAATCCTTCAAATCCCTCTCCTCCCCCAGAACCAAGAAATCCTCCAAATCCCTCTCCTTCCCCAGCCCCAGCACCTGTTAACCGTTCGGCGCAACGAGATGTTTCCCCTACTGTACGTCCTCTACCACCTCCTACATCTCGACCACAACCACAACCACGTAATGTTTCTGTTTCACCAGCACCATCAACAGCACCAGATCCTATTGCCGAACTAAATCGATTACGAAACGTAGGTTCATTTGGCAATATAGCTTATGCCAATTCAACGCCCAGCAGAACTATCCCACAGCGCACACTTACCAGAGATAATAGCGAGACAGCCGTGCAAGACAGCAACTTTGCAAGCCCCACTGGAAGCAATCGCCAAAATACTCCCAATACTGCTTCTAGTAGGATTGAGAGAATAGAACCTCGTTGGCAAGCAAACCAGCGAAACCGTCAAACTTCAGAGGTAGCGGCAGATTTTAGAATAGCTTCAGTTTTGCCCCAGGAGGCTCAAATTCTTAACGAGCGTCGCAATCGTTATCTAGTAGTAGGGGAATTTGCTAGTGGCGAATTAATTACACCTTTGGTCAAAGAACAAGCCACTGATAGAAGCCAACAAAGTGAAGATGGCAAGCGTTATGTAGCAAGGCTCACTGAAGATTTAAAAGACAACGAAGGCAACGTTGCGATCGCCAGTGGCAGTTTAATGGCACTGGAAATTCTCTCGGTTGATGGTGCAAACTACGCTCAGGTTCAAGTGACAAGCATGATCAAGGATAACATTGAATACCCCATTAATGGTGGGGCAATTACTGTCCAAGGTGACGGGGGTAGACCGTTAATTGCTCAACAGTTCAAAGATAAAGGTGGAGAAATCGCCCAGTATGACCTCACTGTTGGGCTAGTCAGTGGGTTGGGAAAAGTTGGAGAAATTATCAATCAACCTGATATTCAAGATGAGATAGAAGATGAATTATTAGATGGGACTATCCGCCGCCGGACTCGCGTCAATAATAGTCGCCGCAATATCCCTGGGGCTATTCTAGAAGGCGCATTCGGAAATCTCAGCGATATTATTGGTCGTCGGGCGGAAACCTCCACTAGAGAAATACTGGCTCGTCCCAATGTTTGGTACATCCCCAGGGATACGAAAGTTACTTTTCAAGTCAATCGCACTTTAGAGCTTCCATAATTCATTCAAATTTCGATCTATTGGATGCTTTTAGATGATCATGAATGCTAAAAAATTAAACCTCACAGGTTGGATAATCAGTTTGGGCATAAGTTTGATTCCATTCACAGCTGATGCAACTACACCCATTATTCGCAGTTTTAAACAATCTGAAGTTAGTGGAGATACTGGCACACTACAGACAATTAATGTGTGGAATGGCCATGGTGTCAGTATTTCTTTTTACCAAACGGGGGAAATCATCAAACGTGCTTGGATTGATGATCCTTCTCAAATCCTGATTGATACAGATGGTTGCTTGCAAGGAATTGATAGCAGCTGCGAAAATCCTGGTGCTGGTTTAATTCACTTGCGACGGATTAACAGAATCGAGATTCCAGGATTACCGCAGACTTGGGGGACACACTTAACTATTATTACGGAAACCACTGGAAATCAGCGTCAATCATATCACTTCCGAGTTATACCTGCTGATGGTAATCCTAAGTATAGTCAAGTGGCAATTATCAATAACCCACCAACTCCAAGAAGGTTACAGTCATTACGTGTAACTTTCAATCAAGCACAAGAGGTGAGAGCGGGAGTAAGAGTTGCCCTAACAAATCAATGGATCAATTCATCAGACCCATTGCACCAGCGTATCACGAGCTTTGTTGGTTATCTAACTCAAGGCGATGAAATTCAGGTGGCTGCTGATAAGGCAGTGGTGTCAATGGAGCTTGTGAATAAGCTCATTGAAATTGGTAAAAATCCTCCAGAATCCCCAGAAAAAACTCCACAAATATTTACAGGTATTAGTAATGAAATCTAAACAGCAAAAAAATTGGGACGTTACACGTTACCTCATCTTACTTGGTCTACTAGGCGGTTTATTTATTCATGGATTTGTGAAGCATGGTATTCTTAATCAGGCAATTAGTTTTTTGATGCCCAAAGCAACTGCTGAAGTTCCCATCATTGAATCAGAATCAGGATTTATGCCCGATTGGTCAAATATGAGATTTCGGGACATGACCATTCAAGAAAGCGGTAGTATATCTTTTCCAGGACAACAAGGAACTGAAACTAGAACATGGAATGCTGGACAAAGTATTGCTGAATTTCTAGAACTTGGTGATTTTGAAGAATCAGGCTTTAATCTGGAAAATCTGCAATTAAATCAAATAGCCGAATATTTAAATCTAAACCTTGGTAATTTAAAATTATCAGATTTTGATTTAGTTGAATGGCAAACCTTACCAGATTTAGCTAATGCTATTCCTAATCTTCAACAAGAATATGTGGAAAATGTGCCTGTAATTCAGGATTTTTTAGATAATCTCGGAATTACTGCCAACAATCAAACAGTTGAACAGGTAATAAATTTGTATCAGTTGGATAACAATGTTCTTGGTGACTCTATAAATTTAGAACAATACGATCTAAGTTCTATTCCTGGCATTGAATATGCACGAATTGAAGAATTTAATAATTGGCAAGATAGTTTAATTGATGGAATCCCAGGATTGATAGATTTACCTTGGAGTCAGTTACCTAACTTGCCAACAGCAAACATGGCCTTTATTGGTAAAGTGGATGTAGTATTACGGGATATTGAAGCTAATCGTGTTCGTAGCATTTCTGGAAGCTATGAAGAGGGGTTTAATGTACCTTGTTATCAAAATAATTGCGCTCATGCAGAAATGGCAGGGGTGGGTGCAACTACTGGTGTACAGTGGATGTCCGGTAAATATCAACAAGTAAATGGTGGTTTTGGTGTTTTAAGTGCAGTCAATGGCGGCCAAGAACCTACTGGAAGACATCCTTTTGGCCCTGCATTCAAGCAAGTGATTTGGGACATCAATGAAGCCCAAGGCAGTATGACTACAGCAATGTTTTTTAGAGTTTGTCAGCGAATAGCCTTTGTCCGTACTTGTTCCCCCTATTTTATTGGGCCTGTCCCCTTCATAAATTATCGAGAAAAAGACCCCATTATTTTTGGTGATCCGCCTTCTTTACCTTGAGAATGGTTCAGAGTGAGTTCGTTTAACCCTTGCGGTTGTAGTTTGTCTTGATCTTAATATCCAATTAAAAAGTGAGTAACCTACAAAATCAGATATCAACTCAAATTGAACAGCTACAAGATCCACAGCATGATATTGGGAGATATACACATCATTTATTCTCTCCCAATGGACTAGCTGTACTCTCTATGTTAGGAGCTTACATCATTATTCAATTCTTTTTCGGAGATGGTGATAAAAAGAAACTAGCTTCTGGGTATTGGGGAAGTAGAAAGGAGATTACTACGGCTCAGAAAAAAGCTAAAAAACAAATCTTAGCAACTAAATGTGATAGTGCTGCTTTGTATATTGGTAAGCATCCATTTCCCAAAACTAAAAAACAAAAAGGTAGTGGTGGTCTTCCTCTTTATGTTCCTGATGTCCAAAGAGGTACAGCTGCTATTGGCGCTCCCGGTAGCGGGAAAACCTTCAGTGCTATTAACCCCATGATCTACTCTGCCATTGAGCAAGGTTTTCCGATCATTGCTTACGACTTTAAGTATCCATCCCAAGCGAAAATAGCAGCTTACGCTAAGAAGATGGGATATGATGTTCACATTTTCGCCCCTGGCTTTCCTGAATCTGAAGTCTGCAATCCACTAGATTTTCTCCGCGATTCTTCTGATGCCGAAACTGCAAGACAAATTGCCACGGTCATCAATAAAAACTTCCGCATTCTCAGTAATAGCAATGAGGATGGTTTTTTTGGACCCGCCGGCGATCAGCTGACGCAAGCTATTTTGATGTTGACTAAAGAGTTTGGTCGTGCAGATGTCATGACCAGCGCCGCTATCCTTTCTAGCGAACAAATGGTGAAAAGGTTGATGGCAGCTAATCTTAATCCTTGGATCAAGATGGCCTTTGGGCAATTGTTCGGTTCCGCAGCTAGTGAAAAAACAGTGGCTGGCATTGTAGCGACCGCCAGCATCATGTTCACCCGCTTCATGGCCAAGAATACCTTGGGCTGTTTTGTTGGCAAGACGACTCTACCTTTAGAAATTAAGGGTAAGCAGATGATTATTTTTGGGCTGGACAGAGAACGTCGTGATGCGATCGCACCTTTGATGTGTAGTGTTTTACACATGACCATTGCCCGAAATATCGCCCAAAAACGCCAAGACCCTTTAATAGTTGCACTTGATGAATTACCCTCAATCTACTTGCCCGATTTATTCAAGTGGCTTAACGAATCTCGAAGTGAGGGATTTTGCGGGATCTTGGGCTGGCAGAATATGGGGCAGCTTGAGAAAAATTACGGTAAGGAGGTAGCGAAAACTATCCTTGGTGCTTGCGGGAGTAAATTCATTTTTAATCCCGGCGAACATGACTCTGCACAATTATTCTCCAGTTTTCTCGGAGATGAAGAAATTAAGTATAAACACAAAAGTCGTTCTACTGGTAGCGGTAAAACTAATACTACTACTAGCGACCAGGAGAAAACTAAAAAACTCTTTGAATCTGCCCAGTTTCTTAAACTTCCGGCAGGAAGATGTGTTTTCATCAACCCTGCATACTCAAACAAAATAGAGGGATCAGTTCCACTACTAAGAAGTATTAAAATCCCCAAGGCTGTAATTGCAATTGATGAATATAACCAAACTAACTGGAAAAAAATTGTCAGCTTATTAGCAAGGAAAAGTACCCAAACAATACCTACAAGAGAGGATTTAGAGATCAGGATTGAAGATTTTAATAGTAGATTTCCTATTCCTGAAGGTCCTGTGGATACTACAGCCGCACAGAAACCAAATTACGAAAATTTTTCATCTTTCTCCTTTTAGCCATGAGAATTAAAATCCAAGAAACTGCAATCAGTGATTTTGCTCATAATTTTGAGCAACTTTCTCACATTCAAAATAGGTTTTGTAATCTCTTAGATTTAGATTTCAATATTACCAGCCAGTTGGAAAAACAAGCAAAATTCCGACCATCGATTAAGAAGCCAGGTATAAGAGTTAATGTTAAATTTTCAGACATTATACCTGCCTTAACTATAGACTATTATCAACAAATCATAATTGATTATATTCAAGGGATTGGCTGGGATGATCTGCAATATGTAGGTTTTATTCAAAAATCAAATGTAGTAGTCGAAATTGATATTATCTTTAACCGGATTATATCTCAAAATCGCGTCATCTCTTTACGATGCTTAGGAGCTAATTGGCAGCAATATCAAATAATTAGGGACTCATACAGTAATATTTTGCAATCTTTATCTCCCAATAGTTTATGTTTGATGAACGCTCTTTAAATCTTGTTTCTTCTTATGTCAAGATACAAGAAACATTAATAAATAATCTTGAAGAAATCTGGCTTGAAGGCATTGTACCGTTGGTCAACGCGATCGCTGAACGGTTGCAATATGAGTGGGAGCAAAGAGCCAAAATTGAACTTGGGCAAGAAACTTATGTCATGACTCCTGATGGCGCTGGGGGTTGGAAGTGGGAAAAAGCAGATCCTCTAGCTGAAGAATATGACGACCTGGAAAGCGATCTTTGGACTACTGATACTCTCATACCTTCACTTTCACCCGCTACTACCCAAAAAATGCTGATTGGTTCTTCTGAATCTGAACAGGAAGAGCAAACTGTAACTACAGTTGTCAGTTCACCTCCTGCTCATATTGACATTGAACACTGGCAAGAAATAGTGGAGGGGAGCGCCATTCACCCAGATATTGCTAGTCGGAATTTTCGCAGTTTGCAGGAAGATTCCATAGAACAGGCAAATGAAGCTTGGGAATATCTGATGTACAGTGACAAGCTAGAACGCACTAATACTGGCAGGCTTTCTAGTGGAATGCTGCGAAAATACGCTCACCTGGAACAAGGTGGCTGGTGGTGTGATGCTGGGGTTGATCCTCGCTCATTTGCGGATTTGCAACCAGGGGACAAACCTGAGAGAAAATTGTGGGGATGTTTTAAACCCAATGAACCCAGAGAAAGCAGTGATAAACCAGGAAAGAAAATTAAATACGAAAATCCACCTAAGACTGATCTGAGTATTTTCTTATTGGATGTCCCGGATGATGTTGCTGGGCGTATCTATAATAAAGCAGGGGTAGATCCTAGCGAGAGCGATCGCGCCAGTGGATTTTGGTATTGTGTATGGAAGCACAATGTCCCCGTCACTATTACTGAGGGAGCGAAAAAGGCTGCCAGTATTTTAAGTCAGGGCGAAGCTGCCATTGGACTTTCTGGGATTTATGGAGGGTATCGTAGTCGAGATGAACAAGGAAATCAAATACCACCAAAGCTACATCCTGAATTGGCAGTGTTTGCCACACCAGCAAGGGAAATGACTTTCTGCTTTGATGATGAAACCCGACCCAAAACAGTCCGAAATATTGAGATTTCCACACTACGCACTGCGGGACTTCTGGAAGCAGCCGGGGCTAAAGTGAACGTCATTCGTCTGCCAGGGACAGAGAAAGGCGTAGATGATTTTATTGTCAATAATGGTGCTGAGGAATTTAAGGTTTTACTTGACCAAGCCGAATCTTTAGAGGAATGGCACAAACAAAATCAGAAAGTCTGGGATGTCAAACATAAACCCATTAAGAAAAAATTGAATCCCGACAAAATTGATAATATCACTAACAAGTTAGTTAATAATGCCCCTGGAGACTTTACTGACCCAGAGGATTTTTGCTTCACAATCTTTCTCAAGGATGGTACTACCAAAAAACTTTACGAACAAAAAAACGGCACTGTTGAGACTAACGCTGTCCGAGAAAATCTCACTGATGAAGAAATTCTCAATTTGGGTGTTAAACCTCGCACACCATCTCAAAGTGAAATTATCTCCGTAGAATCTCCCTCTGTTTCTCCTCAAAGAAACTATTTCCAATCGAATGAAAAACCTAAACAATACTGGGCAAAGCAAAGGGATGTAGCAGTTTTTAAAAGAACTATTCCCAGAAGATTTGTAGAAGCCACGGAAAATAAATATATTGCCCTTGCTGCCAAACAACTATTGAATAATTATGGTGTAGAACATGACGACAATAGTTTTGTTTACAAGAGCGATGCTTTTACGATTAGAGAGTTTCGTGGGACTTACAGTATCCATCAACACGAGGATGAACAAGCCAGTTATTTTGCTAACCCCTTGATGCAGTTTCAAGTAAATCCTCAAGGAAAAGTCAAGATTCTGAAAAATCCCGACCAAATGCTCAGTGTAGAGCGGCAAGAGTTTTTAATGGTCGCCGATTACCTCAATCATGGCCAAGAATTGCCGAGGCTTGATCTTGATACCAGAGAATTATCGAATAGTCTTGGTTCTTTGGCTCCTCAAGGAACCCAAAATATTTTGGAAAGTTTTCGCCAAGGTGAAATTCTCAAAGTTATGCACGGCACTTTAAGCAAAGCCAAATCTGATGAGGTGGAAATAGGAGACTACCGCATCCAGTCGAACCGGGACACAAAAGCAGGTAAGGTTTTTCTGCGTTTATTTAAACAAGACAAGATTGGGGAAAAAGAAAAAGTCAGATTTGAGTTGAACCGTACTCCTCACGGGATCACTAATCAAGTCAGAATCATGACGCTCGATGATCATGACTTAGCCAATCTTAAACAAATTAGTAAAAAACTTAATATAGATGCTCCTTCTCGAAAGCTTAACTCACCTGCGAATCATTACACAACATCACCACGCGCATCTGCACAGGCTGATTCTGCTTATGTCTGTTCTCCTCCCGCGAACACTCGTGATATTTCTCTGCCATTGCACTCAGAACTAGCTAAAGTTTGGGAGCAATTAGAAAATTCAGTTAGTTGGACAAGTGCATCCAATCAGGGTAACAACAATCTCCGAGAAAAACTTCAGCAAGATGGCAAGTTGACTATTGGTGAACAGCGCGAACTCTACTTTAAATTTCTTTTGCAATCCAAAGATGAACAACTGCTCAGGGGGAAAACTGAAATCATACTTCCGCCACTTGAATCTATTCTGACTGACCTAAAAAAATCTCGGCGAGAATTTATCGATTCCACCTACACTCCAAACGTTAGCAAGATTGAAAAAACTCAGGAAAAGCCCTTTGAGAATGAGCTTTGAACGAATTCTGACGCATATTGCAGGTTCATGAGGTATCGCAGCAATTTCCTAAGCAATTGCCTTCGGCACAGCGCGCCGCGCGATCGCCAGCCTATAAACTTCTTCTAGCACAGACACCAATTCATCTTTCTACGAGCTAAACGCCAAGCGAACGCGTATCCCTGACGCTACGGTGTACACACAAGTAGGCCTAGAGCGAGTTTCCAACCAAAAAAGGTGG
>NZ_CAWUOL010000099.1:0-18036 GCF_963923915.1 Nodularia chucula CCY0103
GTGTTATGGCACTGGCTTTGGCTGCTTATGCTTGGAAAAGAAGAAGGAATACTAACATTTATGGTGATGATCTGTGGGAAGAGCAGGAGGTAAATGAGTTATTAAATATGAGGGTTGGTTAGAGTTCCTTGTTGGAAATATTAAAGTCTATTTCTTCTTTTAAAGTTTATTGCTCCTTGTATTATTGAGTCAAGGATACTATCTACGTTAGGTCTTTGTCCAATAAAATTGAAAATTAGCCCCAATATAAGACACAATGGAGATAGAATAGGAAAAGAAGTAACAGTTAACAAAAAGCCATGCTCCCCTGTTAGGATAACTGCCATAAAACTACATAATATACAAATAAATAAACCTAAAGCAACCTTTTTAATAAAAAAAATAAGTTTTAATTTACCTCTCATTACATCTCCTAAATCGTATGATAAGTATAAAAAAATATTTAGGTTTACCCCAGCTAAAAGTAACGTTAAAAGCAACAGAATAATATATATAATTTCCATAAAAATCTCTAGATTTGTGAGTAGGAAAAAGATAAACTTCTTGAGTTCTTAATTTTAAAGACTGCTTAGGTTTATTATTTAGAAACCTTTTATTTTAAGTTAGGATTTTTAACATCAGGTAATATTTGAGAACCAGCACCTAAAACTTTTGCCATAAAAAGCTTCAGTCTTGGATTATTCTTGACTATTGCTGCTAAATTAGGTCCACAAAAAGTATATAAATCTATAAAAATACGCCCTAATAAATACTTCGATAAATATTTATCTCTGAAGTTGCGGTACTTAACTACTTGTTTAGCATAAGGTGTACCAAAAGTAGCTGTCACTACAAAGCAATCTTCAGAATTATCGAGTTTATTATTTTGAACTGATTGACTTTTTGCTGCTTTAAATATTGTTTTCTCTACTTCTACAAGTGCTGAATGGAGAGAAAAAAGTGCAAAATTTACTTCATATTTTTCTCTTTCTATAGGGTTGAATGGGGCTGCGTTAAAAGCAGTGCTATTTTTAAACATGTTTAAAAATCTATCCGTAGATAAACCCAGTGTTGGATCTTTTTTAGTATTTAAAATGTCTTTTATCCACTCATCTACCCCATCTAAACATATCCTATGATCTTCATCTACTTTAATAATTTTAGGATTCATAGAGGCTAGTTTAGCAAATTCAATTAACCCTTTAATATCATCTTCTTCAGAGTGCATTACCGTAGGGAAAATAGTGGTTATTGACCATCCATCATTATTGTATAAGCGGGCTAATTCACTAGGAACCCAATACCACTCCATATTGTCTTCATCCAAAATAACATTAAGGCAGGAATTATATTTTTGACTGTAATAGATTAGAGAAATTTTATGCTTATACCAAAAGCTATGAGAAAAACTATACTCTTCTTCACCAATTATATAAAAGTCTCTAAAAAAGTTTTTAATATTATACAACCTCATTTTATATGAAGGATCAATTGCTCTTTTTGTATTTTGAAATAGGGCAACTTTAGCCGGATCTATATCTAATCCAGAACCATAAAATTCTTGTGCCATATAAATTCCTATCTTTTTAGTCCAGGACAATTAGCAAGACTCTTAGAGAGATAAGAACCTGAGAATAATTGATTGTAGTAATCTACCCAAGTAAATCTACTTTTGTAGTATCTCAGGAAAGCCCAACATAGCAGCCTTATTGGTTGCAATCATTACATCTCTGACTTTAGCAGGCACATATCAGGGTGTCACCTGTAAATATACTTAACCAATTGTGAGAAGATATAATAAGTCTCAATGCTATAAATCAAACTAAACCCCATCCACAAGTGATGACTTATGGGAAGCAGGAGGTAAATGAGTTATTAAATATGAGGGTTGGTTAAGATTAAAGTCTGGATACTCTGTTATGTTGAAATTTTACTTACTAGGGTGGGTATCATAAATTTATATCTAACAAATTGATAGAATGAAATCACTACTAGCGGCTACCTTACTTACCTTAATTAATCTATACCCAGTATTAGCTCTGCCAGAAGGATGGGTATCTCAAAGAAATGATATTAATCAATGTGATTTCCCTGAAGAGCCTTCATCTTCAACTAAAATTACAGTTAACTATCCTAAGTTTAATATTAAGATAGAAATGCCAGACAACACTAATTCTATGCTGCTTGAAAATGGAGATATATTAATTGTTGATAGAGGAACATATAGATACCTTCAGTGCTACAACAAATATAAAACTGGTGGTAGAGGTATTTTTGGCACTCTCATTACTAGAGGAGCTACTGGCTACAGCTATCAAGCACCTATCCCTGGTAAACCTAATATGTTCATAGTACACAATACAGATTATTTAGATGGCATAAATCTCTCATATACTATAGCCCTTAGAATAGTTACTTCTAAAGGGTTAACTGATGTTTCTTTATATGGAGGAGGGGGACCATTAGTACATAAAGAAGAAATAGCTAATGAAGTAAGAAGTTTAAAAGCCATAGCAGATAGTATTACTATCATTAGGTAAACATAATGACAAAATCCACTAATTTAGTTTATTTCCACAATGCTTACAAATACCCAAGCGTTATTATGTTTGCTTCTTTAAATCAAACTCCCAGCCATCAATATCCAAGTCATTACTAGTTGTGCTTTCTGTTAGCTTAAAACCACACCTGTCAGTGATATTCCAAATTACTTTAACTTTGTTGTCATCAATAAAACTTAGATACTTATCAGGGGTTGCAGTAGAATGAATTTTTAATAAAATGTTTATGTCAGTGTGAGAGATTTGAACTTGAGCTTCACAAGGTAAACCATCTGGGTAAGAGTAAACACGAAACAGAGAACACTTGATTTTTGATTGCAAAGGCTCAGTTTCTGATTTAAGCACCACCTGAAGATATATATCTTTAAATTCTTTATTAATAAAAGATGATTCAACTTCTAACATAAATTGTTAACCCTGGTTTATTTGCAACTGTAGCAAGCACATATCAGGGTGTCACCTGTAAATATACTTAACCTATTGTGAGAAGATATAATTAGGCTCAATACTATAAATGAAACTAAACCCCATCCAGATAGCTTTCCAGAGGGGTTATTTTTTTATCTAGCCAAATAGCTTATGTTGTAGTATAGTTACCTCAGTGAGGGAAAACTGAGGGAAAATCTACATAATAGGTAACAGTCAAACTAAGCAAAAGTAAACTGGCACTACTTTACTAATGGTATTAGTTTATACCATTGAGCTAGTCACCCATATCAGTCTTGCATTATATCATATTTGTTTTAGATTTGCAAATCTAAAACCAGGAAGTCTCTCAAATTCATTACCCAATGGGATGATTACCCGGATTGACAGCGTGAATTTGTTCACTACCAGATTGCGGCCTTCCCCTTTTGTAGCGGGCTTCTTCTGGTTTACCCCATCCTAATTGCAAAATCAGTTCTAAAAAGTTAGAATTTTCCCACTTCCACAAACTTGCCCATTCTGTAATTTGAGCAATTCTCTCTACATCAGGCTGGAGAATTTTTTGGTGTTGTTTATTGTTGTTAAAACTCAAGTACAAATCCATCCCCACAGTGACTTTATACCAAAATTCTAATATGGTATTTTTATGCGCTTTAATGAGTTCTAAGTCTGTACTCAGGGCAATTAATTCGGTATCGACTTCTGGATAGCGCAAGGTTTTACCATTGACAGTCATCTCTCGCCAGACAATACCTGATACTTGATTTTCTCGTTGATAATCATGAATGGCAGCTTTAAAATCTTGATAGGCGGTGAACTTTTGCAGCCCATCAGTTTGAATAAACTGGTCAATGACAGGATTACCAGAAACTGTCACCTCTAATTTTAGGCGTTTCCCCCTCAGACAGGCTTGGCGTTCATCTGCCAAAATTTGGATTAGCTCTTCGGAAGTATAAACCTTTGACATCAAAACACACTCTAGTAATCATTAGTCATTAGTCATTAGTTATTTGCAGTGAACTATCAACTAGGGATTAATTTAACTGCTAAGTTGTTAGCATTAAGGTAGATGTTTCAGGCAGATATCTCTGCTCTCAAGAGACAGAAGAGAGGGCATAAATGATTATGTTCACTAACTTTAATATTATCGCTTTTCATCCAGGGGAATGCAGTATCCCACGAAACTAAAAATTAAGGCAGACCGATTTGGTCTACCCTCAAAGTTATTCTGCTAATTCACTACTAAACTCGTTGAATGAACGTCGCTGTAATGGCAAGGATTCAGTGCGTGGTAATAAATCAAACACTTCCCGAAATTTATCGTCTATTTCTTCGTAAGGTACTTGGCCGGTTTTATTTAAAACTACCTGACCTAATTTATCAAATACTACAACTTGAGGCACAGCCCCAGAATAATAGTATCCTGCTTCTGTAGGTTCATAAGTTTGTTTCACAGGGATGGTGTCTACATCTATGGGGATAATCTCTGCGGCTCGTCCGTAAAATTCCTGTACCTGTGAAATTGAAATGGCGTACTTTTTACAATCACTGCTGTCATCAACATAAAACGCCAAATATACAGGCTTATGTTCTTCTAAAGCTTTTGCTAAACTCTGTCTGGGCGGAACCAGGGAACCGTTTCCAGCATAAATCACGAAAATGTTACCATCGTACAGATCATCTTCAATACCAGCAAATGCAGGTTGTATATTTATCATCAATAAACAAGCAAGCAATAACAAGAATTTAGACACTATGCCTTGCCAATTAGCAATTGTTTTATGTAAAAACAGAAACTTTAGATTTTTCATCAAAGAGAACCTTGCAAGCTATTAATTTTCATCAGTTTGTACTGAATTCGTCCAACTGGGCTGGATATGTAATTACACTCAAGCACTATCTTTTAAGATAACGCTTCTGAGTACGGGAATGGGGAGTGGGGAATGGGGACTAGGTAGATTAAATTTGTAAATAAAAGACTATAAATTAGGAACCGCCAGAAGATTAGGGTAGGAATGTGGGAAATAAAATTCAACTCATAGATAGACTGCGACTCGGTTTCGCGGTGTCAGTTGCTAAAAGTGTAACGTTTATAGTCAAGTCGCTGCGTCTCGGTGCTGCTAGTGTATTACCAGGCTTTATTGCGCGTCGTATTGAACCCCGATTGTTGGAATTATTGAGTCAGCAAGTCAAAAATGGGGTAATTCTCATTGCTGGGACTAATGGCAAAACTACTACAGCGCTGCTTTTATGTACAATTTTAGAACGCCAAGGTTATCGTATCGCCCATAACTCGACGGGCGCAAATCTGGAAAATGGCTTGATGACGGCGTTGATGGAAAATAGCAGTCTGCTGGGGACGTTGAATGTTGATTATGCGATTCTGGAAGTAGATGAGAATATTGTACCAAGAGTTTTAAAGCCTCTTCAGCCGAGAATTATTCTTTGTTTAAATTTATTTCGTGACCAACTGGATAGATATGGGGAAGTAGACAGCATTAGTAAGCGCTGGACGAAGGTGATTTCTACTCTCCCACTGGAAACGGTGGTAATTCCTAATGCTGATGACCCAACTTTATGTTATCTCGGTCAGCAGCTACCCCAGAAGGTGTTATTTTTTGGGATGAATGAACCAGAACATTATCTGGAAGCTATTCCTCACGCTGTGGATTCCATTTATTGTCCTAGTTGTGGACATTCTCTCGATTATCAAGGTGTGTATTTGTCCCATTTGGGCGATTTTACTTGTCCCCAGTGTGGTTTTAGCAAAAGTAAACCGACTTTAGAAAGCGGCGAATGGTCACAAATTCTGGTGGGTTTGTATAACAAATATAATACTTTAGCGGCTGTGACTGCGGCACAAGAATTAGGCGTTGATGAAGTGATAATTCGAGATGCAGTTAACAATTTTCAAGCTGCTTTTGGTCGGGCTGAAGATTTGGTTATTAATAATAAGCGGGTGCGGATTTTGTTATCAAAAAATCCGGTGGGGACGAATGAAACTATTCGGGTAGTGACTGAAAGCACTGATAAAACTACACTGCTGGTTTTAAACGATCGCACTCCAGATGGTACTGATGTATCCTGGATTTGGGACGTAGATACAGAGAAGTTAGTCCAACGGGGTGGAACTTTGGTAGTGAGTGGCGATCGCCTCTATGATTTGGCGCTGCGTCTGCGGTATAGTGAAAATTCGGGAGAGAGTAAGCTCAATTTGATTGTAGAAGAAGATTTGCGTCAAGCGATCGCAATTGCATTAGAACATACCCCAGACAATGAAACTCTCCACATTCTCCCCACCTATTCCGCCATGCTAGAAGTGCGAGAAGTTCTCACTGGGAGGAAAATTCTTTAAGCGGATATCGAGAAGATTTAAAATGTTATGTTGTTCTTATAATATATCAGTGTGCAGCATGACATTTTTCACTTCTCACATATTTTCTAACTATTATTTATAAGCTTTAGAAGCTAAGGTAGTCTTTTAAATCAATTAACAATTGAAGACGAAATTTTTCTTGACGTATTTCCCAATTACTTGTGCGAAAAACTTCCCAACCTTCCTTACGAAGTTTTCTATCTTCTTTTAGGCGCATAGAATACCTCTCTTCGTCTGCATTCCAGTATTTATAATACTTCTTTGCATAGTGACCAATATCATCTATAAGAATAGCAAATCGCTTATTTTTCCAGAAAGCTACAAAGTCAACTCGGTATAAGTCGTCAACATACGACGAATTGCTAGATCGTAAATCTTCTTTTGTACTTGAATGCCACTGTATCCAAGCCTGGGGTATTAAAACTGGTATTTCTTGATTCCACATATCATATGAACTAGCATATAATTGAAAAAAAAGTTTTTCGTTTTCTGTCTGTGACATATTTTCTAAAACCGTTTTAAGATTTAATTTACCTATTGGAGTTTCACGCATCTTTCTCTCTAGTTCTATGTAAGTAAAATTGGGATATACGTTTTCTTTAATAACTCCAACATCTTCTTTTTCTTCAAAATATATTTCTTGACTTCCTTGACAAGGAATGACTGCAACATGAGGTTTTTTCATACCAAATGGCATTCCAAATGGAAATTGCACTGTAAATGAGTTTTTCTGATTATTTTCTGGAGAATCTAAGGCATCGGTGTTATTAATAAAATCAACTTCATCTGGAAGTGTTAATATTGGAGAAATTTCAATATCATCCAGGTCAAATCCTATTGGTTTAGGCATTATTTCTTCAGATATTTTCAATATTTCTTCTTGTATTTCATCAGTAAAATTATTTAGTTTATCTATTGGAACATTAAACCGAATAGTTGTGGAATAGGCATTCCATCGCTTACCAGAATAACTATTTGAAGCACAAAATTCACAAGATGTGCCTGTCAATAATTCAAATATTTTTGTTCGTTTTTTACTTTTTAAATATTCTCGTAAATTGTGGATAAATGCTTGTGCATTAGGAGCTTCGTATGTAAATTCACTTGACATGGTAAATAAAATATTTCATTTTTTATACTTTAGCTCAAGCTTTTATAAAAAACCACTATTAATTAATGATTCTACAGTGAGGTAGAGATTCCCACAAAGCCGGCCAGGAGTTGAAAACCCCTGGCTGACTCTCTCTCGACAAATATCTAGAGTTCTTTGGTTTTTATACTAAATAACTAGTATTAGGGACGATGGGAAAGAAAGCATATTCATACCAAGCAGTCCAGATAAAACTTTTTATCCATCTTTGATATTTTTCGGGACTGATTTCATAGTTAAATTCTCCCTCCGATATATCAATAGAAGATAAATGAGAATTACAACCGCAACCATGATGATAGGTAAAACCGTATTTAGAAGCGATGCTTTGTACTTTCATTTGCATAGCAAAAACTTTGCCGGCGTGTAAGATAGCATCCCAAGAACGTTTATGTACTATGTCTCGTTTGTCAAAGCGTAAAGCCCGTTCTTCAAATATATGATCTCGGTAAATTGGGGCTAAATGTACATGATAGAAACTAGCAGGTAATTCATAGCCAAATTCCTGAAAAAGATCCATTCCAATGAGTGCTACTTTGACCTCATCTGCATATTCTCTTCCCTTCGATTCCACATCTCTGAGAATTTGGTCAAAATGGGGATAATTATGAATTAAAAAATCATGTCCGTAAAATTCTAAGGTTTCATAACCTAGTTGTCCAAATAGCTGAGAAAATGCCGATTTAAAATTAGCTAATTCTGGACGTTCATTAAATAAGTCTACATCACCCTGCGCCAGTTTATATTGGAACAACTGCGCCATTTCCACATAACTTTGTGGGTTATCAATTCCTACATTTGCTACTCCGGCGGCGATATCTTGCCATATAGGAGGTAATTGATCAATAGGAACCGCATTTTCAGAAGCAATCACGGCAATATTAAGAGCTTCAATAACCTGCATAAATCATCTCCATTTAGACTTGAAATAAGTATCTAATTACAATACTTGTTTGGGAAAAGTTAAATAATTAATAAATATTACTAAAATAAATCTTTTGGCGATTTTAAATATGTAAATTAAATTCAAGATATATGAGATACTTTAACAGTATCGTGAATATATTACAAAAAAACTGTTACATAAAATACTAAATTTTCCCAGATGAGATATGCTGATTGAACACTTTCAGATGCTTGCACAGTACAATACCTTAGCAAATCGTCGGTTATATGACGTTTGTTCGCTGCTGTCAGATGTAGAACTGAAGCAGACTCGACCTGCATTTTTTAAGAGTATTCACGGTACATTGAATCATATTTTAGTCGGCGATCGCATCTGGATGGGACGTTTTACAGGGACTCAAATATCGTCTCTAGGACTTAATGCTATCCTTTATGATCAATTTGAGGATCTAAATACAGCCAGGGTTTTAGAAGATGAACGCATCGAAGTATTTATTAAAAATTTAGATGATGATTTCTTAAAAGGAAAAATTATTTACAAGAATACTCAGGGTAAAGTCTATCACGACCCGGTGAATTTGTTGCTGGCACATTTTTTCAATCACCAAACACATCACCGAGGCCAAATTCACGATATGCTGACCCAAACAAAAATTGCTCCTCCAGTTCTAGATATGCACCGGATGCTTATATCATAGGTTGATAAAAATTATTAGTTATTGGTGAAGTTTTATGAGTTCGGAAAATTTAGAATTAACAATTGGGTGGCTATATCCGACGCTGATGAGTACCTATGGCGATCGCGGAAATGTGATTACTATCGAACGTCGCGCCCAGTGGCGGGGGTATAATGTCAAGGTGGTAGCACTCGATCAAAATGCCACAGCTGCTGATATTAAAGCTGTAGATATCATAGTTGGTGGTGGCGCACAAGACCGTCAGCAAGAAATTGTCATGCGTGATTTGCAAGGCGCGAAAGCTGATGCTATGCGTGAGAAAATTGAAAATGGCACACCGGGAGTTTTTACCTGTGGTTCTCCCCAACTCCTGGGAAAATATTATGAACCTGCTTTGGGAAAGCGGATTGAAGGTTTAGGTATCCTGGATTTAGTCTCTGTGCATCCTGGTGAAAATACTAAGCGCTGTATTGGTAACTTGGTAATTGAAGTTACAGCTTCTCGTTTGGCGCGGGAACTAGAAGAGATGACGGGGACTAAACCTTATTTAGTCGGTTTTGAAAATCATGGGGGACGCACCAAGTTAGGTAAGGTGGAAGCCTTGGGGCGTGTGGTATATGGTTTGGGTAATAATGGTGAAGATGGTACTGAGGGAGCATTTTATCAGAATGCGATCGCCACTTATTCCCACGGTCCGCTATTACCCAAAAATCCCTTTGTGGCTGACTGGTTAATTCAAACAGCGTTGCGGCTAAAATATCAGCAAGCGATCGCCTTATCACCTTTAGATGATAGTCTAGCCTTACAAGCGCGATCGGCAATGCTGAATCGGTTAAAAATCAGTTTACCAAATCCCGCCACAGCCAAAGTTTAGCAAAAAAAACTCCCCTCCTCGCTTGCGGTCTGGGGTTGGGAATAGGGTCTTTTTATTTAGGAAAAATTTATCCCCAGATGAACACAGATAATTTATCCATGTTTAGCTATCAATAAAAAACTCCCCTCCTCGCTTGCGGGGAGGGGTTGGGGGTGGGGTTCTCTAACGTTTAGCGAACTTTTTACTAACTTTCCGTAAACGAATTGATTCCGGTGTAACTTCCACCAACTCATCAGGACCGATATATTCCAAAGCCCGTTCTAAACTCATATCAATTGGTGTTTGCAATTGTACCAATTCCTCACCACCAGAAGCGCGGTGATTGGTTAACTGCTTAGTCTTACAGACATTCAATTCCAAATCTTGAGGGCGATTATGTTCACCGATAATCATGCCTTTATAGACTTTAGTACCTGGAACGATAAAGAATGCGCCTCTATCTTCCGAGTTTTTCATCGCATAGAAAGTCGAAACGCCTTCTTCAAAAGCAATGAGAACGCCTTTGTTCCGGGCTTCAATGTCACCAGAGAGGGGACGATAATCATGGAAACTGTGGTTCATGATACCTTCACCACGAGTCATCCGCATAAATTCACCCCGGAAACCAATCAAACCACGGGCGGGAATAATAAACTCTAGTAGAGTGCGTCCATTTCCCACAACTTGCATATCTTGCATTTCGCCTTTCCGTTGTCCCAGGCGTTCAATGCAGCTACCAACAGCATCTTCAGGTATATCTAACGCTAGGAGTTCAAAAGGTTCGCATGGTTGACCGTTGATTTCGCGGTAAATTACCTGTGGTTGAGATACTTGGAACTCAAAACCTTCACGGCGCATGGTTTCAATTAAGATACCCAAGTGTAATTCACCCCGTCCACAAACTTGGAATTTATCGGGAGAATCAGTTTCTTCCACACGGAGGGCGACGTTAGTTTCCAATTCCCGGAATAGGCGATCGCGCACTTGTCTAGATGTCACCAGTTTACCTTCTTGACCAGCAAAGGGTGAATCATTTACCCAGAAGGTCATTTGTAAAGTAGGTTCATCCACCTTAATTAGTGGTAAAGCTTGGGGTTCGTTGGGGTCAGTAATAGTTTCCCCAATATAAGCATCAGCGAAACCAGACACAGCCACAATATAACCTGCGGTGGCTTCTTCCATTTCTACCCGCTTCAGTCCTTCAAATCCCATTAATTTGGTAATTTTGGACTTGACAATAGTACCATTTTCTGTTACTAGTGCCGCTTGTTGTCCCGCTCGGATAGTACCATTGTGGATTCTACCAATTACAATCCGTCCCAAATATTCGGAATAATCTAGGGTGGTAACTTGCAATTGCAGAGGCTTGTTGATGTCGCCCACAGGAGGTGGAACGTGTTGCAAAATTGCATTAAACAGAGGCTGCATATCTACCGATTCTGCTTCCATGCTTTCCTTAGCGAAACCGCCCATACCGGAAGCAAATAGATAGGTAAAATCACATTGGTCTTCATCTGCACCTAATTCCAGGAACAGATCCAAAACCTTATCTACAGCCACGTGGGGGTCAGCTTGGGCGCGGTCAATTTTGTTAATGACGACAATAGGGCGCAATCCTTTTTCCAGAGCTTTTTTCAAAACAAAGCGGGTCTGAGGCATAGGGCCTTCGTTAGCATCGACAATTAACAGACAACCATCAACCATTCCTAGTACCCGTTCAACTTCGCCACCGAAGTCCGCGTGTCCTGGGGTATCAACAATATTAATTAGGGTTTCTTTGTAACGAACGGCTGTATTTTTCGAGAGAATTGTAATACCCCGCTCCCTTTCCAGGGTGTTGGAATCCATGACACAATCCGGAACGTCTTCACCTTCTCGGAAAATACCAGATTGTTTGAGGAGCGCATCAACCAGGGTAGTTTTGCCGTGGTCAACGTGGGCGATAATGGCGACGTTGCGAATTGGGAGCGTCATAGGAGCTTTTATTGAACTCTAGAGGGGGCTTTCAGATTTAACTTTAAATGCTGATTGGTTTTAACAGATTTGTTGCTATTTAGCAAATTCTGTAAAGAACCTTTAATAATTTTAGCGTAATTGTCACAATTCCGGAGACTTTTTCTCTAAGCTATCCAGGAATCAATAATTTTTCTTGAGCAGATTAACTATAAACGTGTCACAATTAACACCATCTTTGTATATTAGCAAATCATGGCTTGGGTATCAGGACAGCAATTGCAGGGTGATAAATACGTCATTGAGCAAGAATTAGGCCAAGGTGGGTTTGGGATAACTTATCGTGCTAAAGATGCTAAAGATATTAACGGGCGATTGGTTGTGATTAAAACCTTGAATGAGCAAGTGCAACGCCGTCCTGATTTTGCCAAGTTTCAGCAAGATTTTTTAAATGAAGCCATCAAATTAGCTAAATGCAGTCATCCTCATATAGTGCGTATAGATGAAGTGATTCATGAGGATATGCTGTGGTGCATGGTGATGGAATATATTGATGGGGAAGATTTAGCCAGTCGGGTTGAAAATCAAGGTCTTTTGTCGGAAGCCGAAGCATTAAACTACATTCAGCAAATTGGCGAGGCGCTAATAGTGGTTCATAATCATGGCTTATTACATCGGGATATCAAGCCACAAAATATTATGTTGCGTTCTGGTAAATCAGAAGCAGTGTTAATTGATTTTGGTATTGCCAGGGATTTTAGCCCAAATTTAACACAGACGCATACACAATTTTTATCTGATGGTTTTTCGCCAATTGAGCAATATGATCAGCGAGCCAAACGAGGTGCTTACACAGATGTTTATGCCTTAGCTGCAACCCTCTATTCTATGTTAACGGGAGAAGTGCCTACAATTTCTCCCATTAGGGCGATTGGAACGCAATTAACAGCACCAAAAGCGATTAATTTTAGGATTAGCGATCGCGTAAATCAAGCAATTCTCCAGGGAATGGAAGTAAAACCAGAAAATCGCCCTCAGTCAGTACAGGAATGGTTGAAATTGTTAGATTTGAACCCCACAATTCCTTCTATGTCATCATCAAACAAAACGACTTCAGTTCCATTAATTTCATCCCTAAATTTTGATTATTATAAGCTGCATAAATTACTGGCAGATGGTAACTGGATAGGTGCAAATATAGAAACTAGCAATCTCTTGGTTTCTATAGCTTGTCCCAGAAATGGACGCTGGCTTGACTCGGAATCAATAAAAAAAATTCCCTGTGAAGATTTACGTGTAATTGATCAACTTTGGGTCTACTACAGTAATGGACTTTTTGGCTTTAGTGTCCAAAATCTTATTTGGCAGCGTGTGAAAGGAAATGTAAATGAATTTGGTAATAGTGTTGGTTGGCGTGTGAATAAATCATGGATTAAATACTCTCAATTTACCTTTAGTCTTGATGCTTCAAAAGGACATTTGCCAGCATATCTAGAATTTTTAGGCTTTGTGTGGAAGTCAGGGTGGTTTGGTGATTATTGGGATGGTGATCTGAGCCGAGTATATGCTTTAGTTTCAAAACTGACACAGTGTAATCTTTAATCCTTTTATTGTTTGATTCCTCTAAACTATTAAATATAAATTTGGCTATCTCACCTTCAACCAACTAAAAATCTCACTCGCTTGTAACTGCCAATCTTTCAACACATCGAGAACAGGTAATATATCAGTATTATATTTAACTTCCGGTAATTGATGCGGTTGAAATACCATCACCGATTTATCATTAGGATCAATAAACCAACCTAATTTAGTCCCCTGGTTAATACACAAAATAATTTTATTAATTACATGATTAGGAGATTGGTCAGGTGATAAAATTTCAATAGTCCAATCTGGATAACTCTCAAACCTATTGGCAATTTCTCCATCTTCATCAGTGGGGATGCGTGACCACTCAAACACCGCAATATCAGGAACTAAAGAACGTCCCCCAAAAGTGCAGCGTAACTCAGTTAATGCTAAAGCTTTTTGCTGGGGTTCACCCACTTGATTAATATTAGTTGATAAACAAGTTTGGATTCTGCTATGTTTTCCCTGGGGCATTGGTTTTTGATAGATGCATCCATCAAGATATTCACTAGCTGGTTTAGTTTCTGCTAATTTCAGAAACTCTGCTAAGGAAAGTTGCGAATTTACCTGACTTGATAGTGTCATCAGCAATTACTCCTCGACTAATCCTGGCAAATCAATATTTTCACACTTCCGCAAACAACCCCTCAAATCTTTATTTCTCTGTGTTCTTTGTGTGCTTTGTGGTTCGTTTCTCCTATATAACTGGGGAGTAGGGAGTAGGGAGTGGGGTAAAAGCTTTTCGGTGTCTAACTTTTATGATCAGTTTATATCCTAACGTGTATGCGTAGTGCTATATTACCGCAACCTCTTGGGTAAACAAACAAAACCCACCTAAACCAACTCAGTTTAAGTGGAAAATTTCAGATAGTGCGTTGGGCTAAAGTACAAAATTATCTGCGTTTATCTGCGTCCATCTGCGTTTAATTATTACTGCTTGTGAATGGGAATTGCTATAGTTGTTCTCGATTAACTCGCAGCTAATTTACCCCAACTGACATAAGGCAGTTTTGCAGCAGTGGCGCGAACTTGGTCAGCCTGAGCGACTAACTGACCGCAAGCATCCCATGTACCTGCAATAAACGTGCTGCGAGTGCCTTCATTCATGGTAACTTTGGCAGTATATTCACCAATTTGCACTTCCAAGGTTTCCAGATTGACTGTGACAGGTGCTTGAGGATTAGCGGCTACAAGTTCTTGCAGTTTTTTTACTGTGGTTGCATCGGCGGTAAGACAAGGGATACCCATTGCTACACAGTTACCAAAAAAGATTTCCGCAAAACTTTCACCAATTAAAGCCTTAATTCCCCATTTAGCGATCGCCTGGGGTGCGTGTTCTCGTGATGAACCACAGCCAAAGTTGCGGTTAACTATTAAAACATTCGCCCCTTGATATTGAGGTTGATCAAAAGGATGTTCGCCTTTTAACGCTGTGCGATCGTCAATAAATACACCTTCGCCCAATCCATCAAAGGTAATAGCTTTCAAGTAACGGGCGGGAATAATTCTATCTGTATCTATATCATCGCCAATAAGGATTATACCGCGCCCTGAGATTTTTTTAACTTCACTGACCATAAATTTCTGTTTTGACTAGAATGTTTGACATTAAACTCCTCTTCTCTGCGCCTCTGCGTGACACTAATTCATCTTTATAACAACTCGCGCACGTCTGAAACTTCCCCTTGGATAGCCGCAGTCGCCACCATTGCCGGACTCATTAATAATGTGCGTCCAGAAGACGAACCTTGTCTACCTTTAAAGTTGCGGTTAGAGGAAGAGGCGCTGATTTGTCTACCTTGGAGTTTGTCGGGGTTCATGGCTAAACACATAGAACAACCGGGTTCACGCCATTCAAATCCTGCTGCTTCAAAGATTTTGTGCAGTCCTTCGGCTTCCGCTTCTTCTTTCACCCGTTCCGAGCCAGGAACTACAAAGGCTTTAACTCCCTCTGCAACGTGACGACCTTGGGCAATTTTTGCCGCTTCTCGCAAGTCGCTGATTCTGCCGTTGGTGCAACTACCAATAAAGCAGACATCAATTTTAGTGCCTTTGATGGGTTGACCCGGAAACAAATCCATGTATTGATAGGCTTCTTCCGCAATAAATCGGTCTTCTTCCAGTAATTCTTCTGGCTTAGGAACCAGTTCATTAACACCGATACCTTGACCGGGTGTAATTCCCCAAGTGACTGTGGGGGAAATATCCGCCGCATCGAAGACTACCACATCATCATATTCAGCATCAGCATCACTCTTGATAGATTCCCACCAAGCCACGGCTTTATCCCATTCTGCACCTGTGGGGGCGTAATCTCTACCTTTTAAGTAATCGTAGGTAATTTGGTCTGGGTTAACATAACCGCATCTCGCGCCACCTTCAATGGCCATGTTACAAACGGTCATCCGTTCTTCCATGTTCATCTGTGCAAAGGTGGTTCCCGCGTATTCATAAGCATAACCTACGCCACCTTTTACACCCAGTGTGCGAATGATGTGCAGGATGACATCTTTAGCGTAAACACCGGGGTTTAATTTGCCGTTAACTTCAATTTTGCGGACTTTGAGTTTAGATAAAGCCAGGGTTTGAGAGGCGAGAACGTCCCGCACTTGGCTAGTCCCAATCCCAAATGCGATCGCACCGAATGCACCATGACTAGATGTGTGGCTATCACCACAAGCAATGGTCATTCCTGGCTGAGTTAGTCCTTGTTCTGGGGCGATGACGTGAACTATGCCTTGATTACCAGAACCGATGTTATGAAAGGTAATATTATTTTCTTGACAGTTTGTTTCTAACGCCTGGATCATATCTTCCGCCATGCTATCAGCAAATGGGCGGGCTTGATTATCTGTAGGTACGATGTGATCCACTGTGGCTATAGTGCGTTGGGGAAACAACACCTTCAGTCCCCTTTCCCGCAACATGGCAAAGGCTTGGGGACTGGTGACTTCATGAATCAGGTGTAGTCCAATAAATAGTTGTGTTAGCCCTGAAGGAAGTGTTCCAACGGTGTGTAATTGCCAAACTTTATCAAACAGGGTGCCTTTGCTCATACCAAAATCGTTATTTCACGAGTTAGAGCTACTATCGTATCAAAAAAGTGTCCGGCTTTTGCAGTTTTTCTTTGTCTCTTTGTGCTTTGGGGTTTATTTCTCTGATATGTGGTAGCTCTTCAAGGGTTAAATTATGGCAGTCAAGATACCCACTCCACAAGAGTTTGAGAGAAATAGTAAAAATCCAGCTAAATACTCCATGTCTTCAATTGATGGGGTTCTATTTTGGATATAGCTTTTAGCTATCACTCTCCAATGCTTCCCAATCTTCCAGCTTTAAACCCTCAACACGACTAAACTCATTCATATTATGAGTTACCAAAATCAAATCATTCGCTAAAGCAATAGCAGCAATTTGTAAATCATAGGGACCGATTGGAGTTCCTAACTGAGTGAGTCTAGCGCGGATAACTCCAAATATTTCTGCGGCTTGATCATCAAATGCTAAAGAAACAAAACGATTTAAAAATATCTTTTGTAAAGCTAGAGTGCGACTAGGATTGTTACTTTTTCTCGCTCCGTAAAATAATTCGGATTTCACAGGAGAACAAACAGCTATATCAGAATCTGATTTCTGTTCTATCTGACGTTTTAAATTTAAGTTTTTGCCATTTAGGTAAACAATACAAACATTTGTATCTAACAAATAAATCATTCTATTGTTTCTCGTTCTTCATATTCACCTTGAGGATGTCTAATAATGGGATCATCTGCTAAACAACCGTAAGTCATATTAATAAAATCATGCCATTCTATTTTGTTAACTTCTTCTGCTAACAAATCATTTTTTTTGTGAACAGGTTTGACTGTCACTGTTACTTCTAACTCGGTTTCTTGCATATCTACAGGGATATCTAAATGTAACATCCCATCTCTACCTACATAAGAATTAATTTTGATACTTTGCATAATCTAAGCACCTGCTATTTCATTTAATATAACAAATAGCTGCAATTGTAATTTCCACCTCATCTCAACTTAAACATCAATATCCATAGTTAATTCTAATGTATTTTTAAATTTCGTAAATTCACACTAGAGATTTTTTAATCCTTACAAATGTCCTTTTCTAAGTAGAATCACTGTTGTATGTTGTGTTAAGAAAATTTAACATCAGAAATTAAGTCAAAAATTTTTCTATTTCATCAAAAATCATGGCTACCACTAAAGAAAACTTTGAATCGAAAATAATAGAACTTGGTGAAAGCCTATATTTATCACATTTTCACTTAAAAATTCATGAATGGATGGGGAAGGAACGTAATAAACGCCTGAATGAGTATCCACCTTTCTTTGCTTTGTCTCGTATGGCTCATTATGAAACCGGAGTCTTAAAACTAGCTAGAGCATATGATGAAGATGAAGATAGTTTGGGACTGTTGAAAATTTTAAATATAATTCAATCTGATCAGAAGCAGAAATGTTGAATCTCGTTACAAAACTTTACATATTCAGGTATAGTAGTTT
>NZ_CAWUOL010000100.1:0-17958 GCF_963923915.1 Nodularia chucula CCY0103
TCCTCATAAAGTCCCCTCCCCTAGTAGTTTACTTCTACTTGTGTGTACACCGTAGATCCCTGACGGGAGTGCCTTGCACTCAGCGCGACCTAGTAATCGCTCTAAACACAGCTATGACCGCAGAGCTTTACAGCAATTTGCTATAAATTGTGTTCTAATCATCATAGTAGTTTTCTTGATCATCACAGATGTAGTATTTTAAAATCCGACATCAAAGCATCGTAAATTCAAAACCGAGGTCGATACCTCAAAGCCTTGCAGCAACAACTAAATTGCTCTGCTACTCACCCTCTGCTTTCAGTGCAGCCATAACCGCAGGACTGTACAGCACTTTGTTGTAACAGTGTACATTTTCCCAATTTCAATGTCGTATTTTAAAATCCGACAGAAAAATCATCTTATGAAGCAGATAGTTCTTTCACTTATAGCTAATGCCGGTGGTGTCGGCAAAACCACACTCAGCGTACACATTGCCTATGAAATGAGTCGCCTGGGCTTTGATGTCGCAATCATCGACTTAGATCCACAACGTTCTTTGGATGTATTTTGTGGATTACCTCCAGCTGAAGTAGAAACCACTTTAGTTAAAGTATTATCAAAAGATTTCCAAGGAGATTGGGATTTAATTTCGGTTTGGGAACAATCAAAAACTCAAGTGTGTCAGGGACATCCACTTTTAGCAGAAATAGCTAATGAATTAGTTATCCGCAAACGAGGAGAATATACACTAAGCGATCGCTTAAAAAAATACCCTTTGCCCCACAATCTAGTCATTTTGGATTGTCCCGCTACTTTAGGAATGTTAAATGTTAATGCTTTAGCTGCCTCAACCCATATATTAGTTCCCGTGCAATTGGAAATGAAAGCCATTTCTGGTTCAGCAGAATTAGTAGAGTGGTGTATTTCAACAGGTGATGAGTTACAGTTAGAACCTCGCCCACCGATTTTAGGATTTGTGCCAAGTATGTATGATGATACGGTGGCAATGCACAGACAATATTTAGAACAATTGCCAGAAATTGCCGAACATTTACATTTAAAGCTTTATCCTAAAGTTCGCAACTCAAACGAATTCAAAAATGCCAGCGCTCACGGCTTACCTTTACAAAAATACCGTCCCAAACATCCTGCCTGTAGAGATTTTCAGCAAATAACAGATGATTTAGCAGCTTTAATTCAGGAGAAGAAATAATCGTGGCATTACCTAAAATTGCTTACAAATTTAGCGGCGCAATCCAAAAAACAGAGCAAGAGCAAAAAGTTGCTGAACTGCAAGCTGAGATAGAAAGATTGAGAGCCGCCCAATCTCCAGATTTAGAAAATGAATTGCAAGAACTCCGAGAACAGCTGCAAAACCAATCAGGAGAAGTCCAAATTGATTTAACTCTCATCGAGCCTAATCCTGATCAACCTCGGCAAACAATTACACCAGAACTAATACAAGCCAAAGCACGGTTACTAAAAAAACATGGACAAATTTCAGCAGTAATTCTAGTACCACAAGGGAACGGTCGTTACACATTACTAGATGGACAACTCCGGACTGAAGCAGCTAAATTGCTGGGTTGGTCAACTATTCGTGCAGTCATAGCGGCAATGCCTAACGACTTAGACCAATCGGCATTACTAACTTTTCTTGGCTTTGAAGACTTGAATCCTTTAGATAAAGCAGAGGCAGTATTTAAAGAAGTAATTAAGTCAGCTGATTTGGAAATGGATGAAGTTACCACAATCTTAGGCACGGTGATTAAAAGAGTAGAGAGAGATGGCAACAGTAAGGAACTCACAAAGTTAACGGCTGTCAGCGCCGATGAACAACAACAAGGCTTAGAACTATTGGGGATTACGGGTAAAGAACAAAGTTTACTACGAGTACTATTAGAGTTGGGGTTAAATCCGAGTTCAGTAAAAGCTAATCTTATGCCAATGCTGTACCTGGCTCCAGATTTAAAACAAGCAATTAGGCAACAGGGACTCAAGGGCGCTCATGCTTTAGCGTTGGCAACTCTCTCTGCCAAGACACTAGACATATCAGAAACTCAAGCAGCCTCTGAACGGATGGCAACCACAGATGAAGTTTTAAAGAAAAATCTGACAGTAGCAGAAACTCGTGAACTGATTAAAAAAATTAAGACCAAGTATTTGAAGTCACAGAAACAAGAGTCAAAGGAAATAAAAACCATACTTCAAAAAGTTAATGGAATTTCTGAAGATTTACTTACCAAAGCTAGTAGTACACAACTTCAAGAAATGCGCTCTCTATTACAGGAGAAATTAGCAGAAATTGATAGAGTCATTGCTGTGACTGATTGATTCAGGAGATACCAATAATTTAGGAATCATGCAGAAGCTGACATTTCTACCATCTTTCATAACAGTACTAACAGCGCTCACACTTACCAGTTGTAGCATCGTGACTACTGAACAGTATGAAGCTACAGCGCTTACCAGTAATACCTGGCAAGTGAAATATGCCAATAACTTAACGAATGCACCACAGCCACGGATTGAAACCTTTGCAAATGCTTCAGTGTTAAATCAGAATGGATTAAAACCATCAGCAGCAGTTGTTGGGCCAGATGACCGGGGTTTGTGGTGGCCAACTGTGCCACAAAAACCAAGTGTAGATGAAGTGGAACAACGCAAAAAACCTCAAGAAGAGGCAGGTAAACCTGAATTGTTGAAAGATGTCAAATATCAACTGACCTATAAAGAGGGTGAGCAACAAAGAACACTACCCACCAACTATGAAGTTTACCGACAGGTGGTGAAAGCTTACCCGTCTCGAACACCTTTGGAATTGACTTTGGGCGTAAATGATAATTCAGTTGAAAAGGCTGAACCGATAGCCAAGTAAGGCTTACGCAATTTTTAACTTGTCGCTGTGTGACCAAATATTTAAGTTATTGCTTGATTAATTGCCTGATTTTCATAAATTTTTAGTTTTATTCTTTAAATTCACCAAAATGCATCGAATTTATGCTAATTAGACCCTCAAATGGGGCTTTTTTGTAGAGATTGCGATGTATTTTTTTGTTGTTTTGTTCATTATTGCTTTTTAAATGGTAGGCATTACCGCACCAAAACAGTGGTATGTAAAAATTACCAAAATCAGCCATAAAGGTACACTTAGGTGTTGCATAGGGGTTATATATACCCCAGAAAACAGATAAAATACAGATTTGGCTGTCGTTCAACTCCTATATGTACCCTACTAGGGTTTTATACAGGAGTCATTTAGGGTACACTTTGTTTAAACAATTTCAATTTGGGGTATATATAGGGGTTAATTAGGGGATAAATATACCATAACACGAAAATTGAAAATAATTTAAAATTTAGCACCTATATAGGGTATATATAGGTGATGCTTAGGGTCTTTTTGTACCCCACTGCTTTTTGTACCCCACTTAACCCCCATGCCCAACATTCACGCCTTACAAAAAATTTTTCCAGCAGGATTCGATAACGGTTACGGCAGCCTGAAACTTTTCGTTGATGGATTTGAAGTCGTTCGCATCCCCAGCTATATTTCCACCGCAGAGATGGAAGATGTTCCAGGAAGAATAATCTTAGACGGTGCTGCTTACACAGTAGGAGAATCTGCGTTTCGTACAGGTTATCATTTTGATCGCAACACTGACCACAACGAAAACAAAATTAAAAATGCGCTGTTGATGTTACTCGGTGGATTAGCACATCTGCCACATCGTAAAGCTTGGCATTTAAAATTAGTCGTCAGCTTACATGACATCGGACTAGCAGAAGATTTAGTGCAAGAACTCAACGGAGAATATCAACCAATCCTGGCAGGGAAAAAATCAGATGTCACCATAGAAATTCTCAAAGTTGTCCCAGAAGGAATGGGTGCATTGTTTGGGCAGCCGCTTCCCCCCAAGCTCACCGTCCTAGATTTTGGTAATGGCACTACACTTTATTCTCGTTACAACCAAGGAAAGCGAGAAGTTCATACCCCCTACCCCGCAGGTGTAGAAGTTCTCATCGAAGACATTGCCGAAAAAATGAAACGTCTCAACGGCGGGAAAATCGGAAACGCCTCCCAGATTCGATTTTGTTTGGAAGGAGGACATACCAGATACAGTCGTGACATAGACATCAAAGAGATATACAGCATTTGTCTGAAAGATTGGTATGAGAAATTCTTAAAAAAACCCGTAGGTCTGACACTAGATGCCAAACACCAGGGAGATGAAATTTGGGCAATTGGTGGAGGCTGCTTGTTACCTGGATTTAAGAAGCTATTAGAGAAGAACGGGTTCAAAATTCTGGACAATCCCGTAGAAGCTAATGCTTGTGGATTGCTGGAGATGGCAAAAGCCATGATGAACAAGATGTAGCCCTCCTGATTGACCTTTTTTGAATTGATTTGACCGCCCCTGGCTTGAGCTATGGGGTAACGATGCGCGAATTTTGAATCAACAAATTTGAATGGGAACGAAGCCAATGACCCCGGAAAAAGTTCGGATTAAAGATAGCTACCGAGAACGTATATTTGCCGAATCACAGCAATTAGATAAAAGTTACCTAGAGACGCTTTACTTTATTATTGATTGCTATTTTGCTTTCAAAAAGGGTGTATTCCCCACACAACAAGTAGTTACACAAGTTACACATACCCCAACTTCCAACCCGATTGCGACAAATCCCAGTCCACAAGACCAGCCCTCTGCAACTCCATCACCACCGGAAAATCCCAAAGATTCTGATGGCGAAACATTCATCCTGGATTTTGATTTATAGCTGTGATGTCTTGGTGTGGCTCAACTGTAATCTTTTTTTGTTAATCAAAATCTGGATATTGAGGAGGGCTAGCCCCAACCCGCTCGGTGATTTTAGGATACTTGCCCGATGGAGCCTTGTCTGCGATATTGGTGACATTAATCTGATGCCACCAATCATCACCAAAATCAAACCAGTAACCAAAAGCGTCATCAATAGATAAGCCCAGGGAAGCAATTGGGGTACTAGATACCTCCCCCGTAGGAGCTTCTGTAAAATCGGAACTGGAAAATGCTTGTTTCAACCCATACCGTCTTGCATTAGGGTCTTGTGGTCCGCACCCTCCCACCTGAAATTCGTACATATGCTCATCTTTGCGATCAAATGCCTTAAAGATAATTTTATGGAGGTCTTCCAGGGTGTTGCTGCCTTTAATCTCAATAGTTCGGGATATTACTGGATTTTTAGCTATAAATCTCTCCGTGATCGGACCGTCAATTAAAAACACATCTAGTACATACAAGGTATCGGGAGAAGAGTTAACTGGTTTATTTTGATCAGGTGATGTTTGTTCCTCATCAATATTTTCTGGGTTGCTATCAGCCGGAATATAAGGAATAAAACCCCGTGCGTATGCTTCTTCCTGTATTTCTCGGCGGACAGACCTGGCATCCAAGATAAATCCATCCACAGAAATCATCCAAGCCATCGGATTTTTATCTAACTTACTCGGCAGACACCAATTAGGGTCCATCTGCCGCGTACCCAGGATATCTCGGACTTGTTTCGATTTCGATTGCCCAGTGCTGGAACTGACACCAAACCAATCGTAGATTTCCTTGGCACTAACATGGGGTTTTTGTGAAGAGTCGAAGAGAAAATTGACCATACCAATAGCATGGGTAATACCGCAAGCCCAAGTTTTCTCCTTACCACTTGCCAGGGGAGATGGTCTCTTCCGACACAAAGCTGCTGTTGCAAAGCGAATCAACTGGGCATATTCATCGTTCAAGCATTGTTTGGCAAAATCATCCGTTATCCCGACAATTGCATGGAACTTTTCCTGCATCGTATTGGGAACGTTTTCTGATTTCTTAGTTTTAGCCATGCTGATTACCCCGATTTAGCTTACCCACATCTAGTTTTTTCGGATTTCATCCTTCTATAACTATCTATACTATAGGTTTAACTGTGGAACGAATACGGGAGAGGGAAATAATAACATAATTCTCCCCACCTCTGCTAAAGTGAGATATTCCCCCATCCTGTACTGCTAATGTGGATTTCGCACAGGCGTTGCTCCCTGGTTTATACTGCGATCGCACTCTCTAATCCTGGGTTATGACTGCCAGAAATCGGCTGATTTTGCATCATTTTCTTCCACTTGCGACCAATTGCTAATAAAGCTGCTTCCATTTCTTCCTCATCAGCAGCTTCAATCATTTTTATCAAGCTTTTACTGCTATTTTCTGTTTCTCCTAATTGTTCTCCAGCTAAAAGCTCACAGAAATAATGCTTAGAGCCAGGCGAAAGCTGATCCATTCCTTCCAATAAAGCTGTAAAAGTCTCCTGGCTAACCCATTTTTTCCCATTGCGAAATTCTGATAGGTGAGTGGGGCTGATTCCTACAATACCAGCCAACTCCTTGCCTTGAACACTGTACCGATCCATTGCCCTTTTAAATAGCTGGTAAATCTGAGCCATAAAGTTTTGTTGCTTTTTAATTTAGCTGTGAGTATATTTTATGTGCTAATTTAGCTATGAGTTAAATTTAATAAAGCTAAGAGTTTAATTCAAATTTTATCCAAAACAGACAGCCCCGACAAGTAACTTGTCAGGGCTATTCAAACCTACAAAGATAATATGACAATTCGCAATCTTTCACAAACGTCGAAAGACGGAATTTTGGCGACTCAACGTGTTGCAGTTGTAACCAGAAGGGGGCAACTGTGAAAATTGACGGTAAATTTTACCCATTACAACATTCCGAATGGGTCAAAATCTGCAAAAGCCTTACAAAGTCTCAAATAAGCATTCTCTATTACTTGAGATCACTTGATCCGTATGGCAATGGCATCAGAATAAGAGCCACCAAAATTGCCGAGGACTTAGGAATTAGTAAACGAGCTGTCAACGCAGCGATCGCAGTCTTAGAAGAAAAAGGTTACATTAACCTAGAAGATATTGAGTATTCAGTAAAAGTTTCTGCTAGAGGGTGTCTATGTGACACTTTATCAACTGTCACAAAAGTGAGAAGAGAATTTCCCACCTGGGAAGAGGATTTCCCACCTGAGAACGGAATTTCCCACCTGGGAACAGAAATTCCCACCTGGGAACAGAAATTCCCACCTGAGAACGGAATTTCCCACTTGCAGCCTGAAACCCTTGTCAAACAAGAATCTCAAGACTCTAATATTAATAAGACTTATTCAGACTTTATAGACTCTCTCTCAGAAAGGGAGAAAGAGAGTTTTTTAGATTTTGGTAAGAAGAAAGCAGCCCAGTTACCCAAAAGGCCTGAACTTCCACTTAAATGGATTGAGAAGAACTTTAACGAGTTGCGATCGCAGTGGGAAAAACTTCGGGGTGTGGTTCGTGGTTCCAAATGGGAAACTCATCCCTGCCGCCAGGAGTGGATAGATAAAATTCGCTCCCTTGGGTTCGCGGGGTTCATTTTTGAAGATGGCAATTTAGATAAGCAGCGCAAGGAATTTTATCAGTGGGCTAACTCTCACAACTTAATTTGGGGGGATAAAACATGAAATTACCTGAACTTCCCCCAGAACCAATCCGCAATGAAGACCAGCCGGGATATCAAAAAGAAGTTTGGCAACCGTCCTGGCGCTGCTTCTGCTGCGAAGATACGGGAATTGTCAGATCCAGACTGGCAGCTATGGTAATTCGTGGCTACAACTCCAACCGCGATCGCTTGCCGATTTGTCAAGCTCCAGGCTGTAACGCTGGTGTGAACTGGCTACACCTAGAGGGAAACATAGACATGAGGCTGACGGCGGCAATTTGTCAGGAATTAGACCGGATTAGCCGTGAAGATTGGCGACAGTCTACACAGCAAAAGTTCATCAACATCCAAGCTTTATCTAAAAAGTTGGCGATGTCAGGAGGTTGCGATCGGACAGAGCAAGATAACCGCGAGGTGCAAGGGCGAAAAGCTGAAGTTGAGGCAATCAGCCCTGGAAAATGGGCAGCTATGAGAAATGCATATTTGGGGGTTGATGAGTAAAATTATTCATGCTACTGCTCCAGTTGTTGTTGTATATGTGTGAATAATTGACTCGCAAAACTAGGCGGGACAGAATAGCCGATGATTGATCCAGCAGTGGCAGATTGGGGAGGAAACTTGTACCAAGCCGGGAACCCTTGCAAGATAGCTGCTGCTTGGATAGACAAGGACTTGACAGTGCTATCAAGCAACCAAATATCAGCGAATTTGTTCCGGTTGCAGCCTTTGTGGTCGGTGAAGTGGGAGCGCAGTATGGTATTTGCTGGCAGAGATCCCGGTTTGTATTTAGATAATTTGCGTCCTCCAACCCGTTCAATCAAAAGTGGTGCGGGTTCATTAGTTGCAAGAAACTGGTTCAAAGATTGCTGTTGTCTGGGCAGTAGTTGTGAGTCGGGCATGGTCGGGATAACGTGAGCGTTAGCGGAGCTTAACGAAGTTATCGTGCTATACCAACCAACTAGTTTAGATGTGGGTGGTAGCGTGAGGGTGATACCAAAGCAGGCCACCAAGACTAAACGTTTTCGCGCCTGGGGCAGTCCGTAATCAGCCATGTTGACGAGGCTGTAATTGACGTTGTAGCCCAGCGATTCGAGAGTGTTCAGAATAATGGTGAAACTCTGGCTACTGAGATAGCGCGGAACATTTTCGAGAGTGAATACCCGTGGCCGCAACTGTTGAATAGCTGCTGCTACTGCTTGAGCAGCTGATAGATCCCAGGCTTGTACACAAGCATAAAGAGGTAAATCACGTCTACGTTTGTTATCTAATGCCCAATGTGCATTAGCAATTGTTAAGTTTTGGCGTTCTTTAGCCTGGGTTGAATCCATGTTTGGAGGGATGGGAAAATCCAGCGTAAAAGCTACATCAGCGATTTGTGATTGTAGTTCTAGGACATCTTTAGGGTGGATTATTTCAACTTCATCTCCCTTCTTAATTTCGATGATTCCCAATTTCCTTTTTGCACAAATAGTTACGCCTTCAAAAGGCGATCGCTAAGTTTGCGAAACTGGGGCGCTCGTCTTTTGTTTTTGCTGCATTTAATCTATCAAAGATATACACACATCTGCAAGTATGTATATAATTAAATTTGGTTGAATATATGTGTAGGTGTTGATATGGTTAAAACGCTAGTGGCAAAAGATTATCGAGTTAAGCCAGGAACATGGGGCGAAAGCAAGCAACGGGTTCAAATCATGTTGACCCCGACAGCGATTGAGCTTGTTGATGCTGTAGCTGAAAAAATGGAACTAACTAGAGCAGAAGTAATCGAGAGGTTGATTCGTTCTCAATGTCTTCACGTCGAAACTTTAAAAGAGATTGTAGGAGATGATAACTAAAAATCCTTTTAATACTCGTCAACTACTGTTCAGCTAGAGGTGGAAATATGAACAAACCCCCCTCGAAGCGTAAAAAAGTCACCTCCCCAACTCCAAAGAATCCAGATGTACTGTCCCAGGATCATCAGGATTTAGTGACTATTGAGGTGACGGCTGTAGAAGTGGAGGAATTGACCGAGGAAGAACAGCGCGACCGCTTGCACTTGGAACGGAAAGTGGAGAGGGCATTCTATGAAGCTGGGAAAGCTTTGATGGAGTTGCGAGACAGGCGGCTCTACCGTTCAACTCACCGGACATTTGAGGAATATTGCCAGGATAGGTTTGGTCACAGTCGCCGTCAGTCTTATTTATTGATGGATGCGGCTGATGTATTTGATAACTTGCTAGAAAAATGTGATCCATTGGATCACATTCTGCCGACGAATGAGCGTCAAGTCCGCCCCCTCACAAAGCTAGAACCGCAGGAACAGCAATTCGTATGGCAGACCGCAGTAGAGGAAGCTGGCGGTAAAGTGCCAAGTGGCAGAATGGTGAAAGATTTAGTGCAGCGCATTATGGAAAGGACGAAAGTCCCCAATACTTATCAAGTTGGCGAAGTCTGTCAAATTTTAGTTAAAGACAATGCTGATTTACGGGGCAAAGGTGGGTGTTGGGCAATTGTCAGTGCAGTAAACGAGTTTAGTTGTACTGTGAAAATGTGGAATGGGGAGTATACTGTTGGGTTGCAGTACCTGAAATCTTATGACTATCTACCGCAGGACTGTGAGCAGATGCAGTGCTTGTGCGATCGCATTAGTCGGGTGTATTCTGTTTCGCTGGAAGAATCGGTGCTGAGGTTTCTGGACTCGTTGGGGAAGTTGAAGCGTACTTATTTGACGGCTTTGGAGGAGAAATTGTTGAGTGTTATCGAGTTGGAAACTACGATTTAGCGGGCGAGTATCAATAACTTAATCCCCCAGAGGGGATGGAAATTGAGTAAAATATTTAACAATACTTATATAGAACCCATTTGACATCTTTTACTGTCATGGAGTAAAGTAACTGGAAAAGTCGTCATATCAAATTTAACTGCTCAACCTCAGCCCCCTCCAAACACTCCGCCTTGAGCTTAAAGAAACACACATACCAGCGATCGCACATCACCCGATCAATCCCATGCGGCTGCTTGTTGTCGAAAGCAATGCAATCGCCTTCCTCCAACCAGTACGGTTCCATCCTGCGAGTATCCTAACAGTCGGAGACTGAGAACTTCGCCCGACCAGATATGTTAATTTGCGCTGCACCAGAAGCATAAGCGGGGTAAAAAAGTACGAGTGCTTGGTGAAAATCCGGCAGCAACTTCTCGCCCAAAGCCTCAATCACCTCTGCACCAGCGTAACGCCCTGGCTCAATCACCTTCACTTTAGCCTTCCTACCGGACTTGGCACCAGTTAAACTAACGAACCGCCGCAGATGCAGTTCCAAACGACCATCGGCATATTGCGACACTGAGGGGAACATTTGCGACTTGATGGACTTGCACCAGTTCTGAATATGTGCCAACTCCTCACCCTCCAGTTTGCCCAGGCGTGTAATCAGTTGGCTTGGTTCAGTTTGTGGAACTGGAACCTCAGTCGTCGCATTTTTTTCATCGGCAGCGACCGCAGCACTAGCCAAAGAAAGTGCTGAAGGCTCCGGAGCGTTGTTGGAGTGTCTTGCCCTGGAAGGAGAATTTGAACCGTGGCAATATTTTGTAGTAAGGAAAGTAATTCTTTATGAGACTGAGATACAAAAATTAATTGCCACTTAAATCCTGAATTATGCTACGCAAAAACTAAGGGAAATAAAGATTCAAAATCATGACTAATAACGTGGTAATTGTTCCTCCCTCTACTAAAAGTCTATCCGAGTTTGCTGATTTATTGGACATTGAAAAAATCCTGAAAATTGATAGTGTTTTACCTTGGCTATTAGCAAACGGATTCGACTACGAAGATGCGTATGTTTATGCAGAAGTCATTGATGAATGTACAAGTATCGACCAAGTGTACGATTCAGATTTGGTAAATTTTCATAGTTTATCAGATGTAGAAAAATCCAAAATGGAGCGAATTTTGAAAGTATTCTTTTTGTAGGTAATATCAATGAAACTGAGCTACGACCAAAAAACGGGTAAATTTATTGTGTCAGAATTAGGACGCATCATAGATTACGATAGTGATTTGGAGAGAATTGGTGTGAGATATGGATTTATTTCTCCAATAAAATTAAAGGAAGCACTATTGGGGAAAAAGACGGCATTATTCATTCCGATACATTGGAATGATGGGCATAATCCTTCAGTGGATAAGTTAAGAGTTCAGAGAAATTTTGTCCCGATTGAAGAATGTAATCTTGACCCTTACGAAGTTCATCCTTCCATAAAAGCCACCGACATAGATAATTGTCCTACAGAAGCCATCATTGCGATGAACGAGGATAACGGAGTGTTAGTCGCTGTTTTAAGCAAGTAATCATCAATAACGCTATGCGAAAATCAACGAGATTTCAGTGATTAGTTAATGCCCAAACACAAACCAAAGCTTGTGAAACGTCCCATTAAGCTACAAAAAAATGGCACAAACAAGATAATTTATCGTGCTATTAGAGATATCCACCAACTAAAAAATAATCATCAGCTTGGGACAGCAACAATCAATTATCAATCCCAAATAGTTCGTAATCAAGGGACTTATTGGGTAATTGTTTAGCTGCATTCGGATTCTGGCGTTTAAGTGAAAGCTGGTTTTAGTCTGTGCAGATACAAATTTCGCGTAGTTGCTCAACTATGAACGCTACGCGAAATTTGAATGAAAATAATTAATTACCAACTAACTAAAATGGTACAAGCAATTGCAAATGAAGCATTTCTGAATGATGCTGTAATTGAACGTTACAACTTTTCTAAACTCAATAAAACTCGGATTCGGCTGACGATAAAGCTGAAGAAAACCACGAAAAGCAATTCGCCTCGTTGGACTGATGTTCTGAAGGCTGAAGGTGAAGAATCAGACTTAATCAAAGTTAAATCTTCCGAAGTAGGTTTGCGAGGTATAAAAGTATTCAAAGCTTTGGACGAAGCAGCATCTCAATTGCGACAGGAAATTGCTTCTGTTCAGGAGTGGATGAATTATGACAACGGCGACTGGATTTGTCCGATTGACCTCGCACCTCTGGTATGGAGTCAGTTGCTCAATATTCGGGATGTAATTGCGCCAACACTCCGCGATGGACTCAAAGAGTCATACACAGAGGGATTGGCTGATTACCAAGAGCGTATCGAAAGCTTCATATCTTTGAATGTGTGGGAATTGCCTCAAGACAAACAAGAAGAAGTCAAAGCCAACTTACTCAAGGCATTCCCCATTTTGCCTGAGTTAGAGGATTATTTGCAAGTTGTTATTGGTCGTCCGGTGATTATCCCGGCTTTGTCTGAGCAGTTGAACCAACAACAATCTGAGTGCTTGCAACAAATTACTCAGTTTATCCAGCAGTACGACCAAAACCTGGAGGAACGGTTGCGGGAGTCTGCGATCGCCGGTGGAGAACAATTAGCATCCCAGTTGCTGGAGGAATTGGCTGATTGGGAACCGGGACGTAAGCCCGTGCAGTTCAAACGCAAGATGGAGAAACATCTTCAGAAAGTGCGGGTGCTGCTGGCGAATGCTAGTCCGGAAGCGGGCGGTAGTTTGCAAGAGATGATGCAGCATCTGGACTCCATTGTGAGTGATGAAGCGATTACCCAAAAGAATCTAGGTTTAGAAGGGCGATCGCAACTCCAGGCGAAAGTGGATGCAATTTATTCCAAGTTGCTAGAGGAGCAGCGCAATTTGCAACAGTTAGCAAGCGGTGACGTTGGATTAACTCAAGCCACAGTTAAATCTTTTAAGTTCCGTTAGAAAAAGCGATGCCCTGAGAATTTCGGGGCATTGCACTAATGCTAGTATTTCAGGTTTCATAATGTCACATTTCTCAAAAATCGCAGTTAAATTTAAAGACAAATCCTGTTTAGTCGAAGCATTGCAACGGTTTGGGTTCTTTCCTATGCTTCACCACAAGCCAGTAAATCTGTACGGCTGGCATGGAGACAAGCGAGAACAAGTTGCTCATGTTGTCGTACCCCGAAACCAAATTTCTAGCCTGAGCAACGACTTGGGGTTTTACTGGAACGGGACTGAGTACGAGTGCCTGATCAGCGAATACGACCAAGGCGCAGGAATAGCACAAGCAGGGCAAGGACTTGGTGCGAATTTTCTTCCCAAGTTGCAACAAGAATACATCAATTTATACCTCCCAAAACTTGCTACGCAATTGGGTGGTGAAGTGGTAGCAACCGCAACTAAGGTGTCTGTTACCACTGTTCGCGTTTCATTACCAACTGAAACAGTTAGGAGATAAAATGTCACATTTCTCAACAGTAAAAACTCGATTAGTCAATCGTGAGTGTCTAGTTCAAGCCTTACAGGATTTAAAACTCAAACCCCAAGTCCATGAAACAGCACAGCCGTTGACTGGCTACTACGGGGATTCGCAAGGGCAGAGTGCGGAAATCATAGTGTCTGGTTGCACAATTAAAGCCCGTGCAGACATTGGTTTTCGGTGGAACTCAAATTCTGAAGTGTATGACGTAATTCATGACGAGTACGAAACTTCTCCCCGACTTGGTGAAAACTTCTTCAGCCACCAGTTAATGCAAACTTACGGCAAACGAATGGTTTTAGCCAAAGCTCAAGAATTACGCGAGAAATTTGGCGAATGTTCCATAGAAGAAACCACAAAAGGGTCAGTACAAACAATGCGATTGACCTTTGCCGGACATCAAGAAGTTAAACAGTACGCACGGAGATAAAAATGGAACGTTCTATACTGATACATTTTGACAAAAAGACTGGTGAAGTTCGAGTAGAGGCTGAGGGTTTTGAAGGGTTAAGTTGCCTGGAAGCGACCCAGCCGTTCGAGGAAGCATTGGGAGTTGTGGGCGATCGCACTTTCAAAGATGAAGCTCAAACCGAACAGCTTAGAACTAATTCTAATCATCAAACTCGTTTAAGACAATAACAAAAAGGGGGGATTAAGTTCCCCCAATCGATTATGGAATTACCGAAAGAATACGCAATGCTTCATATTTACGCCGCTACTAAAGCCCAAGAAGCAATCGTAATCAAAGGCAATAGAGAGGGGTTGTGTGTATTGATTAATGCTTTAGTTTCAGCTGTTGCCTTTAGTGATGGAACTGCGGAGATTTTTGACGGCGATGCCGAACTTCTTCACTAACCTCACCCTAGAAGTGTGAGGATTGCCCAAACCAATTTGGGGGACGTAAGAAGTGAATACCGCATTGAGACAAGGCTTGGAACACACGGCTAAATGCTTCCCTAGTTTAGCCCTCTGTAATTCTGATTGGTTCAGAAGTTGGGTAAAGCTAAGACATCTTAGCCTTGTTGCGGGAAGGGACTAAAACAAGTAATTGGGTTATACCAAATGCGAGTACCAGTAGTAGACAAAAACCACCAACCATTAATGCCAACAACTGAGGCCAGAGCAAGAAAATGGATAGAAAAAGGTAAAGCTAAAAAATTCTGGTCAGACTGTGGGCAGTTCTATGTTCAATTATTAGTAGAACCATCTGGATACAACACCCAGAATATTGTTATCGGGATTGACCCAGGCAAAAAGTTTTCTGGCATTGGTGTACAGTCTGCCAAGTTCACTTTGTACACAGCACATTTGATTTTGCCATTTTCAACAGTGCGTGACCGCATGGACGCAAGACGTTTAATGCGTCGTGGTCGTAGGGGGAGAAGAATTAACCGTAAGGTCAGTTTTTCTAAACGCGCACACCGTCAGAAACGCTTTGATAATCGTCGCCAAGGTAAACTCGCGCCTTCAATCCGTGCTAATCGTCAACTAGAATTGAGAATTGTTTGTGAGCTATGTAAAATCTATCCAATCTCGGAAATTCGTTACGAGTACGTTAGGGCAGACGTAGACCTCACCAGTGGACGCAAAAAAGCCAGAAGTGGTAAAGGTTTCTCTGCTGTAATGGTTGGGCAGGTGTGGATGCTAAAGCAGTTAGCACAGTTTGTCCCAGTCGTTAAAGTTGAAGGCTATCAAACTGCATCGACTCGTAAATATTTGGGGTTAACCAAAAACAAGTCAGATAAATCTCAGTCTGAGTTTAATACTCATGCCGTTGACGGTGTGGCTATCGCAGCTTCGCACTTTGTTGAATATCGCCAGTACCACACAACCAAAGTCGATGGTGGTGATTGGTTTGGTAATGTCGTGATTACGTCTGCACCATTTAAAGTAGTTCGTCGTCCTCCCTATTCTCGTCGCCAACTGCACTTGATGGTTCCAGCAAAGGGTGGGCTGCGGCGTAAATATGGCGGATCTACAACTCGTCACTCCTTACGCAAGGGTGACTTGGTTGAATCTCCAAAAGGTATCGGCTATGTGTCAGGAGACACCGAAAAACAAGTATCTGTCAGCAATACAAGTTGGAAACGACTTGGGCAGATTGCTTCTAGTAAAGTGCGGTTAATTCGTCGTTCCAACGGGTTAATTGTTGCCTAGAAGATATTCGTAAAGCCGTCCTTCGTTTCGCTAAAGGACGGGGTTTCAGACCCAGGATTTTGATGAACTCTCACCAGTACCGTATAAAGATTTACAAGATGAACTTAAATAATATCTTTGCCACTCTAGATTCTCAAATTCCAATTGTGGCTCTTGAAGTTCTTGCACCAGAAGAAGCGACAATCATCCAATGGCTAACAACCCAAGCTAAGGAAAAGCTTGAGAGTCCGGTGTTCTTCTGGAATTTGGGAGTTTCGAGCCTAGAGCAATGTCTGATAGCTGAGGACGGTGGACTAGTATTTAAGCCAGTCCCAGAGTACAAGCGTCCTGCTCATGCTGACCCGTTGTTGTACATCTTTGAGTACATTAACAATTTTGATGGCGTAGGTGTTTTCATCCTGGGTGATGTCCATCCGTTTGTGGGCAAGAACTCGCCGCAAATGAGTTGGGAAATTCTCACACGCACAAAAAACCTCTACCACCGACTCAAACCCACGGAAAAACGCATCATCTTTCTGGGTCAAAATATTGAACTACACGATTCTCTAGTGCGGCTGATTCCGTTCGCAGAAGTACCATTGCCGACTATCGAGCAAGTCCAGGAGCATTTGGAATCGTACTTGCAGTATTTAAAGGAATCAGCTTCTGAGCAAGAAGTTTCATTCCGAATTTTACTTTCAGACGACAACAAAGAAACTCTTGCCAGGGCAGCTTTAGGGTTAACCTTGGAGGAAATCAGTGACTTTCTGAGGCTCACGGTTAAAGAGAGTTTGAGCAGCGCTGGTATTACGATTGATGGGAGTGTCATCGCCAAAGTGGTCGAGTACAAAACCCGGCTGCTCTCCCAAATGGGGATTGAGTTGGGTAAACCTGCAACAATTCCATTTGGTGGATTAGACCTGTTGCGAGAGTGGTTACAACGGCGGCGGCGGTTATTCACACAAGAAGCGCGATCGCTCAATTTACCCCAGCCTAAAGGTGTCTTATTAGCGGGTCCACCGGGAACGGGTAAATCGATTTGTGCCAAAAACATTGCCAATATCCTCAATCTACCTCTACTCCAGCTTGATATTGCATCAATGCTTGGTTCTTTGGTTGGGGAATCTGAGGGCAATGTCCGCCGCGCACTCAAGACTGCCGAAGCGATCGCACCGTGCGTTTTGTGGGTTGACGAAATTGAGAAAGCCTTGTCAGGACAGGGTGACTCTAGCGGAGTTTCACAGCGAATCCTGGGAAATATCCTCACATTCATGAGTGAGTGTACATCTGGGGTCTTCGTTGTCGCTACCTGTAACGACCCATCAGCACTACCTTCGGAACTCAAGCGAAAGGGTAGATTTGATGAGAACTTCTTTGTTGATTTACCGAGTGAGCCTGAGAGAGCGCAGATTCTCAAGATTCATCTGCAACGATTTGGCATCAGTGTCGAGGATGAATATTTGGAGGCGATCGCTAACAATACTAACAAATTTTCCGGTGCTGAACTGGAAACTCTAGCATCTGAAGCGGCACTACTGGCATTTGATCAGGGACGACCGCAACAGGTCACTTTGGGTGATTTAGAGGCTTGTCGGCAAACCATAACACCTTTAGCTGTCCAAGATGCTGCTTCTGTAGAACGAATGCAAACTTGGGCGAAAACTGCTAGGGCTGCTTCTAGTGGTGTGCCGACAAAGGCTAAGTCTTTACCTACTTCTCGTTTTAATTTGAATTAATTAAGTAATCGCCTCTGCAATTTAGTGGGGGCGGTTGCTTAATTTTTTTTGGGTGATGTTTTCAGAAGAAACGCTACGCGCAAACCAATGAAAAATAATTAGGAGAGTCCAATGCAACCCCGTCAAGACCGGATAGATAAAGATAACCCACAATATACATTCATTCCAGAGATTGAGCATACAACCCAACAAATAGAAGCAAATAATAAACTTGCAGAAATTTTGAACCCACATTCCGCACCCTTAGCTGTCACACAGGTAAATTACGGAAACAACAAAGAAAAATGAGGCTAAAAAATCACATATTAGCGAAAAAATACATTGGCGAAAA
>NZ_CAWUOL010000101.1:0-17922 GCF_963923915.1 Nodularia chucula CCY0103
ACAGGGAACAGGGAATAAATTGGTATGTACTTCATTAGACTGGGAAAGGCTATAAGAGGTTGTTTGATCAGTTTTTAGCGATAAATCTTATCACATTTTTACCCCCCTTAATCCCTCCCCTTGATAAGGCTAAATTTACCGACAAATTAGGATTATCCCGTCCCTGAATCATTTGTAGCGGACAGCGACTGACAAAGCTAATGCAGTCAGTCGTTGGATAGCCGCAATCGACTCTAATTGGGTAGCTTCAAGATTAAAATTCGGTTTTTAGGGCTGAAAAATCTTTTTGGTTCAGGATGTGTGTACACGGTAGGTAAGCGAGGAGGGGAGATCATTGACTTGATATTAGGACAAAAACAGATGATGAAATGCTTGGAATTAAGGGGTTTTAAGCCTACTCCCCACTCCCCAGACCTCCCACACCTCCCCACTCCCCATCTAGCTAAATACCTCTACAGGTACGCGACTGAAGGAAAGACGTTCATTCTGCACATCTACAAAAATGGTGTCACCGTCGTTAAATTCACCACGTAAGATGGATTTGGCAATTTGAGTTTCTAATTCTCTCTGAATGGCACGTTTGAGTGGACGCGCTCCATATACAGGGTCGTACCCTACTTCTGCTAAAAAGTCAAGAGCAGTTTCTGAAAGTCTCAGGGACATCTTGCGATCGCTCAATCTTCCCCGTAATCTCTCTACTTGTAACAGGACAATTTGCCGTAATTCCCGTTTATCCAAACCGTGGAAAATAATAATTTCATCAATGCGGTTGAGGAACTCTGGGCGGAAACTATTTCGCATGGTTTCCATGACTCGGCGACGCATTTCGTCATACTGTGTACTTTCCCCGGCGAGATCCAGAATATACTGGGAACCGATGTTACTGGTCATGATAATAATCGTGTTTTTGAAGTCCACTGTGCGACCTTGGGCATCAGTGACTCGACCATCATCGAGAATTTGCAGTAAGATATTGAAAACGTCTGGGTGGGCTTTTTCGATTTCGTCAAATAGAATCACCGCATAAGGACGACGACGAATCGCCTCGGTTAACTGTCCCCCTTCTTCATAACCGACATATCCGGGAGGCGCACCAATCAACCGGGAAACTGCGTGTTTTTCCATGTACTCAGACATATCAATTCGCACCAAAGATTCTTCAGTGTCAAACATATATGCTGCCAGGGCTTTGGCTAGTTCGGTTTTACCGACACCTGTGGGACCAAGGAAAATAAAGCTAGCAATGGGACGATTAGGATCAGCAAGTCCGGCGCGCGATCGCTGAATTGCATCGGCGACAGCTGTCACAGCTTCGGCTTGTCCCACCACCCGGTGATGCAGTTCATCTTCTAAATTTAGGAGTTTTTCTTTTTCCGACTCCACCAACTTACTGATGGGGATTCCTGTCCACTTAGAAATAATTTCGGCAATGTCAGCTTCTGTAACTTCCTCCCGCAAGAGAGATTTACCTGTTCTTTGGGCGTTGGCGAGTTCAGCTTCTGCGGTTTCTAATTGGCGGTGCAAATTGGCTAACTTGCCATATTTCAATTCGGCGGCGCGATTCAGGTCATAATTCCTTTCTGCTTGCTGCACCTCTAAATTCACCCGGTCACTTTCTTCCTTGATGGACTGAATTTTGTTAATAATATCTTTTTCAGATTGCCATTGAGCGGTGAGGGTTCTTTGTTCTTCTTTAAGATCCGCCAGTTCTTTTTCAATTCTTTCTAAACGTTCTCTGGAAGCTGCATCAGTTTCTTTTTGCAAAGACAGCTTTTCCATTTCCAATTGCAGAATCTTCCGGTCGATTTCGTCTAGTTCCTCTGGCTTAGAAGTAATTTCCATTTTCAACCGGGCGGCGGCTTCGTCTACCAAATCGATGGCTTTATCTGGGAGGAAGCGATCGCTAATATATCTACTAGATAATGTCGCAGCAGCCACTAAAGAACTATCAGAAATTTTCACCCCGTGGTGAACTTCATAGCGTTCTTTCAAACCGCGCAAAATAGAAATTGTATCTTCCACACTGGGCTGATCGACATATACCTGCTGGAAGCGTCGTTCCAGAGCCGCATCTTTTTCGATATACTTGCGATATTCATCTAAAGTCGTCGCCCCAATACACCGCAATTCACCCCGCGCTAACATGGGCTTTAACAAATTACCCGCATCCATCGCCCCTTGAGTCGCACCCGCGCCGACGACGGTATGAATTTCATCAATAAATAAAACTATATTTCCGCCGGATTCCGTAACTTCTTTTAATACTGCTTTCAGACGTTCTTCAAATTCACCCCGGAATTTCGCCCCAGCGATTAACGCCCCCATATCTAAAGCAATTAACTTGCGGTCTTTCAGAGACTGGGGGACATCACCAGCAATAATCCGTTGCGCTAGTCCTTCCGCGATCGCAGTTTTACCCACACCCGGTTCCCCAATTAGCACAGGATTATTCTTAGTCCGGCGCGAGAGAATCTGCACAGTGCGGCGAATTTCATCATCCCGCCCAATCACCGGATCAAGTTGACCTTTACGTGCTGCTTCTGTCAAATCACGTCCGTATTTTTCCAGTGATTGGTATTTTCCTTCTGGATTTTGGTCGGTCACTTTTTGACTCCCACGAATTTGCTTAATAATATTTTTCAGTTTGCCTTCGTCTAAACCAAATTCTTGGAATACACCTTTACCAAAGCGCCCATCTTTGGCATAACCCAGCAATAGATGTTCCACAGAGATGTATTCGTCTTTAAATTCCTGACGATATCCATCAGCTCTATCTAAGAGTGTATCTAAACTGCGTCCCAAAAATACCGATGTGCTGCTACCAGATACTTTCGGCTGACGTTCTAGAAATTGTTCTGTGCGTTGGCGCAGTACCTCTGTCAGGGGTTCCCGGACTTTGGGCAAATCAGCCGCCGCCTTAGTTAAAATGCTGTTAGCTAAACCATCTTGTTCCAGCAACGCTTTCATCAAGTGTTCGCTTTCCAGTTGCTGTTGTTGATGTTGTTTAGCAATCTCTGGGGTTTGGGCGATCGCTTCCCAGGCTTTTTCAGTAAATTGATTAGGATTAGTAGGTTGCATAGGCTTTTCGATAAACCATTGTAAATATGAGGCGCACAGATAACTAGAGCCAGTTTTGTATTTATATGGTTATTGTAGGAACACAGACACAATTAGCAGGATCGGTCTTCACGTCTTTAGAGAGTAGTATTATCGCCCGTTTTTGTGGCTACTAGGGCAGCCGAGAGGCAGAAATTGCCCCTAACCTCCTTGAAGTTGCGATAAATTAAGCTTTTTAGCGTCAATTCTAATTTAGCCTCAAGCCCAGAAATAACTTATTCCCTAGCAAGAATTTGGAGATTAGCGGAATTTAAAGGTTGTTGCCCAAGTAAAGCACTAATAAACTGATTATCAAAATTATCTGCGATCGCCGCCGGATATTTACCCAACTACTACATAGTCGTATATTTAACAGCTGCAATTAAAGCCGATAGCTGCGATCGCCGTAGGTATCGCATTGAGCAGAGTCGAAATACGCTCAGTGCAAGTTGGGGACTGGGGATTGGTGATTGGGTATTAGAAACTAAAAATCTGCCCCCCTGCCCCTTCCCCCTACTACTCAGCAGCAGTAGAACTCAAACGCATGGTTTCCCATAACACCATAGGGTGTGTAGTTGGTATAGGTTGGTGCAGAGCAATTAGTTGGGTTAAAGTGGTCTTTAATTGGGTGCGGGATACAATATCATCCACAAAACCATGCTTTAACAAATCTTCTGCGGTTTGAAAATCTTCTGGTAGTTTTTCGCGCAGGGTTTGCTCAATCACTCGCCGACCAGCAAAACCAATGGTTGCTTTGGGTTCTGCAATGATAATATCTCCTAACATGGCAAAACTAGCGGTAACGCCTCCGGTAGTGGGGTTAGCCAGTATGGGAATGTATAGTAGTTTGGCTTGGCGATGACGATCTAAAGCGGCGGAGATTTTAGCCATTTGCATTAAGGAAAGCATTCCTTCTTGCATTCTCGCACCACCAGAGGTACAAACAATCACTACAGGGTATTGTCTCTGAGTAGCTTGTTCAATTAAGCGGGTGAGTTTTTCTCCGACTACTGAACCCATACTACCGCCCATGAAGCGGAAATCCATTACCCCCAGGGCTATGGGTAAACCATTGATTTCACCCAACCCGGTTTTAACTGCGTCTATTAAACCAAGTTTATCTTCCATTTCCCGCAGGCGATCGCTATAGGGTTTACGATCGCGGAATTGTAGAGGATCTGTGGGGCGCAGATGTTCATCTAGGGGTTTCCAGGTATTGATATCTATCAATTGGCGGATTCGCTCATCACTATCCACCCGATTATGATGTCCACATTCTACACAGACCATCTGGTTAGCTTTTAGGTCTTTTGTATAGGTCAATACGCCACATTTAGGACACTTATGCCATAGTCCGTCAGCAATTTCTCGCTCTTGGCGTTCTAAGTTGGTAGAGCCTAATTTTCTTCGATTTGCAAACCAATCTAACAGAGACTTTAAACCACGTGATTCTTCGTTGTTTGCCATTTTTATCTTTTTTTTAAGTGGGTATGAGGTTGAAAACATATCAAGCCACTATGGGATGTTTAGCTGAAAAACTTTTAAGTCTAGAGCAACTGAGTTGTATCTCTGATGACTTACGCTTTCAAAGTCTCGATATTTGCTGTTAGAAAAATGCAAATACAGCACATTTCATTTGGGTGAGGTACACAAGGGCGGGCATCATTGCCCTCCCCCACAAGAGTTTCACCATTGCTTTTTGTACCTCATGTATCTGCAACTTGCTGTAACACCCCATTTTAGCTTTTGATTCTTGACTAATTCTCAAATTATGCTTATAAGCAATTCAGACCTGATTTTGCATCGTTGGTTGCCAGCTTAACCAAAATGCTGATGCCAGCACAAGTCTCTTGCTACCCTGAATTTGATATGGGACTTACGCAACAACTCACTCAAACCCGCTTGACTTCCTGTTCTTTGTCTGATTAGCGGTGGTTATTTTCATAATTTTTGCGTCAGTCATGTTGTAAATCGATGAACAGTTAAAGATCAACCTCTAAGCAAGATGTTGTTTATTCAACCCAACGGGAACCACTAGCCCAAATAAATCTTTTCCATAGCTTGGGAAATCTGGTAGTCCCCTATATTCAAATCGGGGTGAAAAGACTAATAGGGTGATAGCAGTTATAAGCTGATATTACCAAAAGCTAAAAGCAGTGTGAGGTAATGACAGCTACAAACGTGGGGAGTGTGGGGGGTGTGGGGAATGGGGTATGGGGGGTGTCTTATCCCGGTGAGAAAAATAAGCCCAGGTAGCTAGATAAAATGGCTTCACCACTAAAGACAGTGATGACTGCGCCTAAAGCGAGAAAAGGCCCGAAGGGTATTTTTTGTCCGGTTTTTTGTTTTGAGCGTAATATTGCACCACCACCGATGATTACACCAACTACACAGGCGAGAAAGCTGGCTAAAAGCAAATATTTCCAGCCTAACCAAGCTCCCATCATGGCGGCTAATTTGGCATCACCGGCACCCATTGCAGTTTTACCCAAGGCGATCGAACCTAATAATGCGATCGCATCAAACAGCCATAATCCTAATACACCTCCGATAATCGCCATCATCAGGTGATTGATTAATCCCATCCCACCGCCTGCGGTAAAAAACCCAATGGCCATTTGAAAGCAAATCCCTACTACTAACCCTGATTTCGTCAGCACATTAGGTAGGGTCATTGTATCTAAATCTATTAAAGATAACGCTAATAGCCAACTACAAAAAGCCCAGTAACTTAATGTCAGAATTGAAACTTCAAATTCCCAAAATACGATTAAAAAAATTATCCCCATTATCCCTTCTACCACAGGATAACGGATGGAAATCTGAGTTTTACAATATCGGCATTTACCTTTTAACCATACCCATCCCAGCACTGGTACATTATCATGAGCTTTGAGCTGGTTTAAACAACGGGGACAGCGAGAAGGCGGCCACAGAACCGATAACTTAGCCGGTATTCGATAAACTACTACATTCAAAAAGCTGCCAATAGATGCACCCAGCACAAAGACAATGATACTCGCCAGAACGACCATCAAAATGTCCATATATTTCTTTGTCAATTTGCATACACTACTTTAGCCTGTAGTTGCTGTTTTGCCACAGAAATGTCAAGACTTGTTAAGAGTGTATGTGTCTTGTCAAAGGTCAATGACCAATACCTAATACATATGTGATTCTATTTGAGTTAAGGGTACAAAACATTCTTGGGGTAAAAGTACTGGTTGGTCAGTAAAAATCACTTTACCACGGTGAGTAAGATGATTAATTGCTACTCCTGAAGCTTGTCCAGCTATTTCAGGATGTACTTCACAATGGATGTAGTAAATCTGCCCTGCTGCTCTGATTAAGGCTGGATCAATCAAAGGAGTCTGGTTTTTGGGGGCAGTAGTAAATTTTGATTGTTCTTGTCGTAATGCGTACACTATCGACTGTTATATAATTGCTAGGTTTGTTTTCAGTGTATCTGATACATTCGGAAAATGTTGCCAAATTGCCATATTTAGGCGGAAAATTATGATTTTTACATTTATACCTTGAATAAATACTTACAACATCATGATGGATACTGACCAATTCTCCTAGGGTGAACTAAGTTAGCGGGAATAAATCTAACAATAAAATTATAGTTATTGATGATGCATTTTCCACAGCAGTGCATTGCACGCTTACTTTGTTCGCTAGTGGTAAGTCTGGTAACAACCTTCGTGGGAGGTTGCTATTTTCATCCTGGCGACGAGACACAAATCAAGCGCCAAGCTTCGCAAATCATAGCCAAAGAAGTTCCCGAAGAACGCTTCGTAGTCGAGAAAGTTAACTTGGCTGCCTGGCCTGGGGATTTGTCGGGGTATTCAGTCCTGATGCGTAGTCGGAAATATCCTTTGCTGACAATCGAGATACCTTTTACCTATAAGCGCTCAGACAGGTCTTTTGTGTTCAATCTGGAGGGTTTCCAAAATCAGGTGCGATCACAGCGTTTAGCACTGCGGCTAAAGCGAGAACTACAGTCAGCCTTTGCTACATCAAAATATCAGCAAAAGTCCATTTAGCGTTCAAGTCGAAACTAACCAGAAGTTTTCTAATCTGGTAATCAATGCCAAAATTTACCGAGGAGATAATTTAGATCCCCAATTTCCTCAAGAGCATCTCCAAAGCATGATGCCAAGGTTAAATCATTTCCTTGGCGTAGTTGACACTGTTCTGTAGAACTTCTAGAAGACGTACCCCCTCTGTGATCAAAACGAGATATCACTCCAAAGCTTTAATTAATGATTCCCCCATAGCGCGGCAACCTAAAAGATTCATCCCAGGGGACATAATATCACCGGTGCGATCGCCTTGGGCTAAAACTTGTAATACAGCCTGTTCTATTTTGTCGGCGGCTTGGGGTTGGTCTAAACCGTAGCGTAACATCATGGCTGCACTCAATACCTGAGCCAGAGGATTGGCTTTATCTTGTCCGGCGATATCGGGGGCGGAACCGTGGACTGGTTCAAATACACCAGGGCCAGAAGCACCTAAACTCGCAGAGGGCAACATCCCAATACTACCAGTGAGCATGGCGGCGGCATCTGAGAGAATATCACCAAATAAATTACCAGTGACAATGGTATCAAACTGCTTGGGAGCGCGTACCAGTTGCATGGCGGCGTTATCGACGTAGAGATGAGATAGTTCTACATCAGGATATTCTGTAGCCAGTTTAGTCATGCGATCGCGCCACAACTGTGATACATCTAATACATTGGCTTTATCTACAGAACAGAGTTTCCCTCCCCGTTTGCGGGCTGCTTCAAAACCTACGCGCCCAATGCGGTCAATTTCTGACTCAGTGTAAACCATTGTATTTACACCGCGTTTTTCCCCGGTGTCAGTGGTAAAAATCCCTTTGGGTTGACCGAAATAAATCCCCCCAGTCAGTTCCCGCACTACCATAATATCTACCCCTTCTACTACTTCCCGTTTTAAGGTGGAAGCATCGATTAACTGGGGCAAAATTTGGGCTGGGCGGAGATTGGCAAATAAACCTAATCCGGCGCGCAATCCTAATAAACCTGCTTCTGGACGTGATTTAGACGGTAGGGAATCCCATTTATAACCACCGATAGCAGCGAGTAAGATAGCGTCACTGTTGCGGCAAGTATCTAGGGTAGCAGCTGGCAGGGGTTCCCCGGTTGCGTCAATTGCTGCGCCGCCAATTAGGGCTTCTGTGAATTGAAATTGAATATCAAATTGTTTACCAACAACCTTCAGCACGTCTACCGCTACGGCCATAATTTCGGGGCCAATGCCATCGCCGGGGAGTAGGGTAATGCGGTAGTTTTGGGACATGGTTAATTTTTCTGGGGTAAATGCTTGTAGATTCAATATCATACTAAATTAACGAACCGCAAAGTACGCAAAGTACACAAAGGAAGAAAAGCAGAAGGGAAGGAATGGGGCGTAGTCTCACACTCTCATTGCTCTGTGTACTCTGTTTCCTCTGTGGTTCGTTTTAAATCTTTATGACCAGCTCCACATAACAGGATTTTCATCGTGATGATCGGTAACAATGCGCCCAATGGTGTCTATTTCTGCCAGTTCTTCCGGAGAAAGTTTAATTTCCGCAGCTTTGGCGTTGTCTTGAGCTTGTTCGGGATAACGCGCTCCGGCGATCGCATTTGCTTGGGGTTGGGCGATTAACCAAGCTAGGGCTAATTGAGCCAGGCTACAATTATGACGGGCTGCTATGGGACGTAATTTTTCTAAGGCTTGTTGGGCGTGTTGAATGTTTTCGCCTTGGAATAATTTATTTTTAGCCCGGTTGTCTGTGGGGTCAAATTTATGACCAGGGGCAAATTTGCCGGTTAATAATCCTTGGGCTAGGGGTGAATAAGCCAAGATGGAAATATTATTTTCTATACAATAGGGCATGGTATCCTTTTCTACCTGCCGCCAAAATAGGGAATATGGGGGTTGTAAGCTGTCAATCCGTCCATACTGTGAGGCTTCTACTAATTGAGCGTGGTTAAAGTTAGAAACACCGATGGCGCGGATTTTTCCCTGTTCTTTGAGTTTATTTAAGGCTTCCATAGTCTCTGCAATGGGGACTATTTCAGAGTTGAATGCTCCGGAAGGCCAATGTATTTGGTATAGGTCTATGTAGTCTGTTTTCAGGTTTTTTAAGGAGCGATCGCACGCTTCTATGACTAAATCATGCTGGAGATGGTTAGCGAAAACTTTCGAGGCGTACTCCACGCGATCGCGCAGATCTGATAAAGCTGCTGCAATTACTTGTTCAGAATGTCCCTCTCCATAAACTTCAGCAGTATCAATTGTCGTTATCCCAGCTTCAACGGCGGCGCGGATAGTTTTAATGGAATCATCATCCTCAATTCCCGTCCACATGGCTTTACCCGCTTGCCAAGTCCCCATGAGGATGGGTGTAATGTGAATATCTGATGTACCTAGTCTGCGCTTTTCCATGATGCTTTCCTGGTAAATATCTCTGAATATTTCATAATTTAACGGTTTTTGGGAGACGTTAAATCTGAGTAACGGTAGATACTGTCTAAATTAACCCCAAATTGGCAGTAATTGAGAAAATTATGGCTAATCAATGGTCAGATTTTTTTTGCCTCTGTGGAAACGCTGGAAATACAGGTAATATCAGTCATCTATGCCCTTGTAGTCCTGATCACAAATTCCTCAGAGGGCAATATTTACCTAAATCGTAGTTATTGTTACATACACTGACAAAAACCACAGTTACTATGGGAAAAATCTTACCCTCCTGGTAAGACACGAGATAAATCTCAATTTATCTTGATTTTCTAGACAAAGCCATTGATTAGGACAGCTGAGTAATTAAGGAATTTTGCTGTCCTAGTTTGTACATAAAATCACAAATACTGTCGGGATAATAAATTACCCCACAAGGCTGAGGCAGATATTTACAAAATTCTGCCACTATGCAACTAAGCAAAACGTAAAGGAGTTTGCCATGCAACGTCAAATGTGCTGGTTATCTAAGTCTGGCAGCGATGGAGAGAAAATTTTGCATCTGCAAGCCTCACCGAATCAACCTTGGCGACCCTACACAGCTTTTCCTCAATTTTCAGTCCCTGATTATCAAATTCCTGGTGGTTCTAAGGGTTGGGCAACTTATCAAAAACTGCTGAAAGCAGGCTGGACTTTAGTGCATAGCGCACGGGCAAATGAGTTTACCAGCAGCTATGTAGAATCAATTAGGGAGTAGGGAGTGGGGAGTGGGGAGTAGGGAGTAGGGAGTAGGGAGTGGAAATTAGAACCCACTGGGAAAACCTTGACCACGAGGATCGGCTGCTGCTTCTAAATCTCCTTCTGCGGTGACAGCGATCGCGTTAGCATTACCCCAAGAGTTACTTTCGTTGATTTTATGTCCGCGACGGCGTAACTCTTGCAGCGTCAGTGTATCTAAACCCCAACGTTCCACTCGTAATTCATCAGGGAACCACTGGTGATGTATGCGCGGGACTGAAACGGCTGCACCGACATCCATTTGGTATTCCAACACATTCAGGATAATTTGCAGTACCTGAGTGATGATGGTGCTACCGCCGGGAGTTCCCACCGCCATCCGGAGGCGGCCATTTTCGGTGATAATTGTGGGAGTCATGCTAGATAAGGGGGTTTTACGCGGTGCAATCGCATTAGCTTCGTTACCTAATAAACCAAATGCATTGGGGACTCCGGGTGCAGCTGCAAAATCATCCATCTCGTTGTTGAGGACAATTCCCGTTCCTGGTGTGACTACACCTGCACCAAAACCCAAATTAATCGTAAAAGTCAGACTGACGGCGTTATGTTCCTCATCTACTACAGTTAAATGGCTGGTTTCAGTAGATTCCATTCTGGGGAGGTGGGGAGTGGGGGAAGAACGGAGATTAACTGGCTTGACTTCACTTGCAGGTTTTGCCTTTTCTAAATTAATTTCTTGACGGCGTTTTTGGGCGTAGTCTGGGCTAATTAGTTTTTCTACTGGGACTTTGATAAAATCGGGATCACCTAAATGTTGTGAACGATCAGCATAAGCAATTTTCATCGCTTCTACCATTAAATGCAATGCATCAGGGTGATGCCATCCTAAAGATTGCAAATCAGTGTCACCAATTATGTTTAATATCTGCAATAAATGTACTCCTCCCGATGAAGGTGGGGGCATTGAGCAGATTTTAGCTTGACGGAAATTTCCACAAACGGGAGTGCGCCAAATTGGTTTATAGGCTTTGAGGTCTTCTAGGGTAATTAAACCACCATTTTTTGCCATGTCAGAGGCGATCGCCCAGGCAATATTTCCGGTATAAAAACTATGGGGACTACGAGCAATATCTGTTAAAGTCCGCGCCAAATCACGCTGTAATAATCTTTCCCCCGGCTGATAGAACTCCCCATCACGAGTGAAAATGTCCCGCATTCCAGGGTTATTTAACATAGTCTGGAGACGTGTATCATTGATAGTCAAATAACGGGGGGATAGGGTACGTCTGAGTATAAAGCCATTTTCCGCCAGTGCGATCGCAGGTTTTACCACCTCTGCCCAAGGTAACTGACCATAACGACGATGTACTTCATACAATCCCGCCACTGTTCCCGGTGTCGCCACAGCTAAATAGCCAGTCACACTTGCATTAGGACTTACCTGACCTTCTGCATCCAGATACATATCTTTTGTGGCTTTCAGGGGGGCGCGTTCCCGAAAATCCAAGGCTTTGATTTCACCAGTTTTTCCAGAATGCATTAATAAAAAACCACCCCCACCAATCCCGGCGGAAAAAGGTTCAACTACAGAAATAGCAAAAGTTGTCGCCACCGCCGCATCAATAGCGTTACCACCTTGGCGCAACATAGTAATTCCTGCATCACTGGCTAGAGGATGGGCTGAAACCACCATTCCCTTGCGACTGCGTAGGGGTGATGTAATAGTGGCGATCGCAGCTTGGCTGTAAATAATCAGGCTACAAGAAAAGATGGCGATCGTAATCCGTCGGTATACAGCAAAAATAGACATTTTTTTGATTCTTTTAATTGTAATAGTATCAGTAAGTTGGTGAGAACAACCCTAATATAAAAATATTCTAATTTAGCTCATATTCAGGACTAGAAACCTTTAATTATTTACGATGACTTACTGACATTAATTACTAGTGGCGCAACGACTCTCCCTTTTCTAAAATCAACTCAATATTTGTTTTCTGTTTATTGATAAACTAAATACACGACTTCTTCAATAAGTCGTGAATGTTTTTCTTCGTGACTATGTACGAGATAATAATAACGCTTGATAAAATATAGGACTACGGTTTGATTATTGAAAAAATCTAGGTGTTGTAGGGTGTGTTAGACGGAACGTCGTAACGCACGAAAGGCTTTCAGGATGGTGCGTTACGCTTCGCTTTAGCGGAGCCATGCCCCTTGGGCTATACAGCACCCTACGTGTTTTTCAGAAATCAAATATGATTCCTATAGGTACTTATGATCAATGTCCTTCGACAATCTCTGCAAGCTGCTATCAGAAAAACATCCAGACAGATTTGCTAGTTGGGTATTAGGGACACCCCAAACAGGTGCTACAGTCCTGAAAACCGAATTGAGTATTGAACCCATCCGCGCCGATTACGTCACCTTTTTACAACTAGAAGGTAGGATCTTACACCTAGAATTTCAAACCAAATTAGAATCCACACCACCCCTACCTCTGCGAATGCTAGATTATTGGGTGCGGTTGTATCGGTTGTATCGCTTACCAATCACACAAGTGGTAGTTTTACTACTTCCACCTAAAGATGACATTGAAATTCCTACAGCCTTTACAGTGGAAAACACCAGACACGAATATCGGGTAATTAAGATGTGGGAGGAAAACCCCGAACCGTTTCTTCAAGACTCAGCTTTGTTACCTCTAGCATCTTTAACAGCCACAAATCAACCCCAAAACTTGCTAGAAAAAATTGTACAGCGAGTCAACCAAGTGGAGACAACACAACGACCGGAAATTTCCGCCTACACCCAAATCTTAGCAGGGTTAAAATTTAAGAAGGATTTGATTAGAAAATTATTTCGGGAGGGTATGATGCGCGAGTCAGTAATTTACCAAGAAATTCTCGAAGAAGGGGAACAGCGAGGGGAACAAAGAGGAAGACAAGAAGGGCGACAAGAAGGGGAAAGAAGTCTGGTTTTACGTCAACTCACTCGCAAAGTGGGAGAATTACCCCCAGGGATGGGTGAACAATTGCAAACTCTGTCTTTGCAACAATTAGAAAATCTGGGTGAGGCGTTATTGGACTTTAACACTTTGTTGGATTTGGAGACATGGTTAGCCAATAAATAGAAACCTAACCCCAAGCAAACTAGAGATTCTTGGGGTTAACACCGTGATTTATTAGAAAATATTGTATGTAGCAACGGAAATATTGCTTAGAACATCATCATTATGGTTTTAAGGGAAAAGGGAACAGGGAACAGGGAATGTCCTAATTACCTTGGCGGTTGCTATAACTAACGACAAGAACATCCCCAGGCATATCTGAAAATTATTTACGCTGACCTACTTATCTTCCGTACAACCAGGGTAAATCCTGACTAAGTTTCCACAGGTCAATCATCTTTTGGGTTTCGAAAAAGTGATAGATTTTTAGTTGACTTAAATCCATTTAACAAAGTATAATTATAGATTGTCTGTCTAACTAATTCCTGCTCGGATCAGGTAGACATATAACAAAAGCTAGCAACAGCGATAGATCAAAATCTGATAAATCGCATTTAAAGCCAGCTACCTGTACGGCAACTTCAAGGACAATTCCATGACCTACGCAATTATTGAAACTGGCGGTAAGCAACTTAAAGTTGAGCCAGGTCGCTTTTACGATATTGAACTGCTCCATATCGAAGCCGACGAGAAAGTTACAATAGATTCAGTATTACTAGTGCAGAACGACGGCGAAGTTACCATTGGACAGCCGTTGGTAGCAGGGGCGACTATAGAAGGAACAGTTGTACGCAATCTTCGGGGTCGCAAAGTCCTGGTTTATAAAATGAAACCTAAAAAGAAAACCCGCAAAAAACGGGGACATCGCCAGGAAATTACGAGACTTATGATTGACTCCATCACTCTGAATGGTGCGGTGTTTACTGCTCCCGAAGGTGTATCGGCTGAACCTCCCGTTATCGATAATTCCCCTGTAGAAGCTGTTGCTGAATAATAATAGAAAAAACACAAGAGGTAATTATGGCTCATAAGAAAGGTACTGGTAGTACTCGTAACGGTCGTGACTCTAATGCTCAACGCTTGGGTGTGAAGCGCTATGGTGGTCAAACCGTTTTGGCGGGAAATATTCTCGTTCGTCAACGTGGTACTAAGTTTCACCCCGGTAATAATGTCGGTATTGGTAGTGATGACACTTTGTTTGCCTTGGTTGAAGGTGTTGTAGCCTTTGAAAGAAAAGGTAAATCTCGTAAAAAAGTCAGTGTTTATCCAGTTCCTGCGCCAGTTGAGGCTGCTGCTGTTTAGAATTGCTTGGGTGGGTATTTCCCACCCTGTTTATGACAATGAATGGGAAAAACTGATATGGAGTAGTTTACCCAAGGCTAAACCTGCTAAGGAAAATAGCAGCGTAATTAAAAAAGCTTGTCTTTGTTTAAAACCAACAGATTGAAGGTCAATTCTCGCTAAGATACCAGCAGAAATAATCAGCAAGGTATCGAGAAATATTTGGAACCAAGCCAGCATTAAAAAAAATAAGAATGCGCCAAAAGTGGTAACAGCAAAAGACCTGATATTTGAGCGCACCAGTAGAGTAGAATATTTTGAGATTGCTGACCAAGGAACAGTCAAACTAGCCACTAAGACCAAGACAGTAAGTATAAAAGTTATCCAGACATATAAAGGGGCTTGTGTTTCGGATAATCCCCAACCCAATGTACTGTAACTCAGCAGTACCAATACTAACGAAATCCAAGGTAGTCTTTTAACAATAGACATCAGTCGGTGTAGCCATGAGTGGCTCAACTTATTATTGCAGAAGTATTGGGTGTCAATACAGAGTGAGTTCTAGTTATATCCTCTAGTTTGGTGTAGGTAAGTAATGATGGTTTTGGTGATGTAGCCATAGAGAAGAGGAGCCACTGATAAATTCACCTTATTTCTGGGATTAGGGCTGTATCTCGCCTAGAATATATAGCAACCGCCAAGGACGTTAGGACATAAATTGATCATAAAAGTTATACACCGAAAGGCTTTTACCCCACTCCCCACTCCCTACTCCCTACTCCATACTCCCTACTCCCCACCTATACCTTTCAGATGGTGAAATCACGAAGGCTAAGTAGAAAAATTGGATTTAGTTAGATGGATTTTGGCTGCGATCGCTTAGACTATAGATTTATCATCCTATTTTTTGTCGATGAAATCAATAAACTGTTATACATTTGCCAAGAAAACTGAAGCACTTGCAAAGAATAATGGCACAAACTAGTTAAATATTTGCGTAAACATTTGTAAACTATTAACAGCCGAGTAGCCACGTGTCACATTTTGTGAAGGATTTATTATGAAACAACTTGTAATCGCTGAACGGGTATGCCTGATAGGTCATATCGTGTCAATGATTTTCGGATTGGTAGGGATATTACTTGTTATACCTAATGCCGAAGTAATTTTACATTTATCTGACGTTGGACAAACCGCGATGCAGTGGAGTATGGCAGGTGGTGGTGTTGTCTATATGATCTTGGGAACAGCAGCTGTATTTTTGTATGGTCTGCGGACCTTGGGTTTGGGTAGAATCTTAGGATTTATGCTACCTGCAATCCTGATTTCTTTGACTAGTGAATTGCTAGGAACCAGTACAGGATTTCCTTTCGGTAACTACAGCTATCTCAGTGGCTTGGGCTATAAAATCGCTGGTTTAGTGCCGTTTACAATTCCCCTGTCATGGTTTTATGTAGGATGTTCTTCTTACCTGTTAGCACGTGCGGGTTTAGAAGTGGATACCAAACCTAGCTGGTGGCGACATATCGGTGCTATTGGTTTGGGTTCTTTGCTGTTAACTTCTTGGGATTTTGTCCTAGACCCAGCAATGAGTCAAACTTCTCTACCTTTCTGGTATTGGCAACAACCAGGGCCTTTCTTTGGAATGCCTTATCAAAACTTTGTGGGCTGGTTGGGTACTGGTGCTGTGTTTATGACTGTGGCGGCGTTGCTATGGAACAATAACCCGATTAAATTTGAGCGATCGCAACTCAATGTACCCTTAATAGTATATTTAGCTAACTTCGGCTTTGCTACAGTCATGAGTTTAGCGGCTGGTTTCACCATTCCTGTAGGATTAGGCTTTATACTAGGTGTAGGTCCCTCTCTAGCACTGTGGTTAAAAGGATCAGCCGTATCTGCCCAAGCTGATGCCGAATCAACAATCAACGCAGTTTCAGTGGCAAATATTAACGTTGCTTTGAAATAAAATTAGGGGACAGGAAGATAACCAATACCCCATGTCCCCTAACCAATTTTTTGTGTAATCACCATTCCCATTGCAAAATATTTTTACTGTGGAAAACGCTTTAACAGTAGAAAGCGTCATAACTTTTCTATTGCTACTTATCCAAATACCAGCAACAGCTATTCTCCTTTCACGTCTGGTTAAGGGGCCAAGAAGACTTCCGCCCCTTGAAGCCCAACAGCCAATACCTGAGCTTTTGGGTACTGTCAGCGTTGTTGTTCCTACGCTAAATGAGGCGCTGCGTATTAGTCCTCTGTTATCTGGCTTGAGTCGCCAAAGTTACGAGGTGCGGGAAATTATTGTAGTGGATAGTAATTCCCAAGATGGTACGCCGGATTTAGTTAAAACTGCACAACAGCAAGACCCCCGTTTTCGCTTAATGACCGATGACCCTTTACCAGCTAATTGGGTGGGTCGTCCTTGGGCATTACATAATGGCTTTTTGCACAGTTCCGAAGCTAGTGAATGGTTTCTGGGAATGGATGCTGATACCCAACCAGATCCTGGTTTAGTGGCTAGTTTGGTCAAGACCGCAGCAGCCCAAGAATATGATTTGGTTTCTCTTTCACCGCAGTTTATCCTTCAATATCCTGGTGAATGCTTGCTGCAACCGGCGTTATTAATGACTCTGCTGTACAGGTTTGATCCGGCGGGAATTACCACGGAACAGCCAGAACGGGTAATGGCTAATGGCCAATGCTTTTTGTGTCGCCGTTCGGTTTTAGCCGCAGTGGGTGGTTATAGCAGTGCTAGGAGTTCTTTTTGTGATGATGTCACATTAGCGCGATATATTGCGGCGCAAGGCTTTAAGGTGGGCTTTTTGGATGGCGCAAAGGTGCTGAAGGTGCGGATGTATGAGGGCGCAGTAGAAACTTGGAAGGAATGGGGGCGCAGTCTGGATTTAAAAGATGCATCTCCACCTGCTCAAGTTTGGGGGGATTTATGGTTACTTTCCGCAGTTCAGGGTTTACCTTTGTTGGTTGTTTTGAGTTGCTTTTTGATTTCCTTCAATCCTCTGTTATTGGGTTTGAATATCTTTTTGTTAGTGATTCGCTTTGCTATGCTATTGGCGATCGCACCTTCTTATGACCGCAAAAATGCTCAAGGTGGCTGGTTATTTTGGCTTTCTCCTTTAGCTGATCCCATCGCCGTACTGCGAATCTTTATATCAGCACTGCACACCCCCAAGGAGTGGCGAGGAAGGAAGTATAACTGATTGCTGGATATGGAAGACCCCACGCCCAGTCCCTCCCCGCAAGCCTACGGTGTACACACAAGTAGAAGTAAACTACTAGGGGAGGGGACTTTATGA
>NZ_CAWUOL010000102.1:0-17712 GCF_963923915.1 Nodularia chucula CCY0103
TCCGTGGACTTTATCAATTTGAATCCACCTTTTTTGGTTGGAAACTCGCTCTAGGACTACTTGTGTGTACACCGTAGCTTGCGGGGAGGGGCTAGGGGTGGGGTCTTATGGCCTAAAAAAACAATTCCCGACTTCTGGTACACCGTAGGCTTTGTGATCTCAACAGCCAATTTTCCTACTCGTATATACAGAAGCTAATCTAAAATTGTGCCACTTACATCCGCATCATCCAAATTAGCACCATTCAAATTAGCCTGAGTCAAATCAGCTTCCGACAGATTCGCTTGAGTCAAATCAGCCACACTTAAATCCGCTCCACTCAAGTCTGCTCTATCAAGATTTGCAGCTTTCAGATTTGCTTCCTGCAACTCCGCCTCACTTAAATCCGCTTCAATCAGATTAGCAACTTCCAAATTAGCCTGACTCAAATTAGCACTATCCAGAATCGCCCCATCTAAAATAGCACCATCTAAAATAGCACCAACTAAATTACATTTCGTCAGATTAGCATTACTCAAATCTGCTCCATTCAGGTCTGCGTCAATCAAACTGGTGTGGGTTAAATTAGCATGATTCAGTTTAGCGCCATCTAAAATAGCTCTATCTAAAATCGCCCCACTCAGGTCAGACTCTCTCAAATCTGCCTCACTGAGATTAACACCAGTAAAATCTCTCACGCCTGCAATATATTTTTTCAGGAGTTCTTCTACTTTCATATCTATTGTGCGAGTATCTGTTAATGTTACTTGGAGAAAATCCACATTGAGGGCAGAGCAATCTTTAGTACGCGCCGCCAAGGATTGCTGTAGTGAATGCTGGACTCTCTCTATTTAGAATAGAGATTTTGAATCACTTTTACTACTATCTGGAGTAGTAAGTTGATTTCAGACTTGAGAGAGATATTTATAAATTGCCCGGCGATAAATGATATACTTTTAAGAAAGGTATTTTCATTCTGTGATTAATAAGGGAAACAAAAATGATAGCCCAAGAAATAATGGGAAGTGTTGACCAAAACGGTCAACTTTGTTTAGATACCCCCTTAATGGTTCACAAACATAGCCGTGTAAAAGTAATTGTTTTGTTCATAGATGATGAAAATGATTCTGGTTTAAGCCATTTGGAAACTTCGCTTAAAAATACACCAGTTGCTCAATTTGGGCAAGCCGTTGACCAAGACTATGAAAAAATTACTCAAGCCCAAGGAATTTTAAAGCATAAAACAGCAGCAATGTTGTCTCATTTAGATACTCTGCGTCAGGAATGGGACGAATGAGATATCTTTATGATACGAATATTTTTATTTACTATCTGGCTGATGAGTTAACAGTTAGTTCATTATTTACAGAAAAATTTCTGCATTTGCACGAAGTCCTTATTTCACCAATTATCCGCATGGAATTAGTGAGTTTTGGGGGTTTATCAGCAGATGAACAGCAATCGATTGAAGATTTACTATCTCAGTTTAAGTCAGTTCCACTGTTACGAGATATTGAAAATCAAACAATTATATTAAAACGACAGTACAAAATTAAGCTTCCTGATGCAATTATCGCGGCTACAGCAATGCATCAAGATGCAGTTTTAGTTACAAGAAATGTTGATGATTTTCAAGGAATTACTGGACTAAATATTGAGAATTTTTTTTAACGCAAAGGGTTCAGCCTTAAAATGTTTACAAAAAATGGGAAACCTATCTCAACAGAAAAATCAGACTTCTAGGTTTCGTTTATTGAGAATGGAATCAATAAAGTCATAAAATGAGGTTGATTGTTTGATAGTGCAACCGTTTAAAAACCTTGCTGAATCTTTGTTTTAAAGATTTTTGTCACCGCATCAGAAGGATAGCTATATCTAGCGTAGTAAATTTATATCATCCTGAAGAGAGATATTTAGTAATTATTAAAAATCAATATTTAGCATCAAGCGATCGCACTGAATATTGTGATATTAATGAGACAAATTACACTGATTTTTTGAAAAATGAAAAATGGCGATCGCTTACATATATTGCATCAACAGCAAAAATATTTTTTAGTAACAAAATTACTTGGTTTAAGATGATGGTGAGTTTCTTTCCTAAAGCCAATAGCAGATATTACTCCCATCCAGTCATAACTGTAATATTCCTCTTAAGTGTGCTAATTCTACCTACACAAAAAGGAATAACACAGGAAATTTCCCCTATACCCCTAACATCCCCACCATCTCAAACCGAAGAAACGCCCACAATGGGGCTATTTTTTGCCGATATAGTCGTTAGAGGAAGACCAGTATTTCAAGTTGGTAGCTTAGGAGAACTCAGTGCTAAACAACGGGCGCAAATTATCAACCGCCGCATTGCTAGTGTTTTATTACGTCCCCAAACTGAGCAACAAGTTGCTGTAGTCACAGATTTGCAACGGGGTATCGCAACATTACAACTGAATAACCGAGTATTAATGACTGTCACCCAACAGGATGCTCAAGATTTTAACCTAGATGTAGAAGCATTAGGACAATGGTGGGCAAAGCAGTTAAATCGAGCATTTAACCAACCTCCACTAGCAATTGATGTGGGACAAAGATTATTATCTACCCTGAGAAAGTTTCAGCGAGACACTATCGACAACCTACCCTCTGTTTTAGGAATGCTGTTAGTAGTCATGGTTACTGGAATAATCGCATCTAGTATGCGCCACCTCACCCTCACAGGAGCGCAACATTGGGAAGTAGATCGCAACTCCAAAATATTAGTTAGTCGTTTAGTATATGGTTTTATCTGGGTAATAGGTTCAATCGTAGCTTTAGGAGTTTTAGGATTAGACTTTGCTACCTTGCTGGGAACTTTAGGATTGACAAGCGTAGCTATAGGTTTTAGTCTCAAAGACATTTTAAGTAACTATTTTTCTGGCGTTGTTTTGCTAGTATCTCGTTCATTTCATTTAGGGGATCAAATAGTTATTAAAGAATTTGAAGGTACTGTCACCCAAATTCAACTACGTGCTACCACCTTAAAAACTTATGATGGGCGTGTGGTTTATATTCCTAATCAAGAGGTTTTTAGTGCCATTATTATTAATAACACTGCTACAACAATCCGCCGTAATTCTATTATATTTGGCATTGATTATCATGCAGATATTAATCAAGTCAAACAAATTATTAATGATGCTGTTTTAGGAGTACCAGGAATTGAAAAAGAACCAAAGCCAGATATTTTAGTCCGCGAATTAGCTGCTAGTACAGTTAATATCGAAGTGCGCTGCTGGGTAAATTCTCGGCGATTACCATTTTTAGAAACCACTTCTTTAATGGCTCAAGCAATTAAAGAGGCTTTAGAACAGGCAGAAATTAATATGCCTACAGACATTTACACATTAAAATTCAGTGATGTATTAAATATTTCTGAACAACATGAGTAGAAGTTAACTGAGTTTTAATTATATTCTTTAATGAAAACTTATTTATTATGGCAACCTTAAGAAAAATTCGCCGCTTATTCAGAGAAATTATTTTTGAGTGGAAAGTTAACGAAGTTTCTCTGTTAGCTTCATCACTAGCTTATTACACAGTATTTTCTCTAGCCCCGCTCTTGGTACTGATAATTATGATTGTGGGGACAATTTTTGGCGAAGCTGTGGTTGAAGAAGAGGTAATTTCTCAGTTAACGCAATTATTTGGAAAAGAGGGTGCGGAATTAATTTCTACAGCTATTAGTAACCTCAGAGTTTCACATGGAGAGCAAACATTTCAACTTGTGTTTAATATTGGCTTTTTACTATTTGGTGCTACTGGAGTGTTTACCCAAATTCAAATAGCACTAGATAGAATTTGGGAGGTAAAGCCAGCACCTAGACATGGTGTTCTAAATTTATTGCGTAAGCGTTTGTTGTGTTTTTTAATGGTGCTGGTAATTGCTTTTCTGTTGGTTTTATTTTTTATATCCAACACAATTTTAGCAAGATTGGTCATGTTTTTGAATGAATTAGTCCCCGGTTCTGGTTATCTGTGGCAATTCATTAGCTTATTTATTACCTTTGGCGGCACAACATTAATATTCATTATGATGTATAGTATACTACCAGATGCCGAGATTGCCTGGCGTGATACTATCGTTGGTGCGTTGATCACATCACTGCTGTTTTTAGTAGGACAGTATTTCTTTGGACTGTTTCTCAGTCGCACTGATTTTGGTTCTGCTTATGGCGTGGCTGGCTCCTTTGTCATCGTGATCACTTGGATTTTTTACGCCGCTCACATTCTATTTTTAGGGGCGGAATTTACCAAGGTTTACGCTAAACAGCGAGGCGCTGCAATTGTTCCCTCTGAAGATGCTGTACATATTTCGGCAGAAGAAGAGCATAACCACTCATCGAAACTGAAAAAACGTTTCCGGCGGTAGATATAATTTCTCCCCATTACTTAGCACAATTTTTGTGAAGTATATCAACTTAATTAAACGTCAGACCTACCTTTAAAGAGTGTTTTAAAAGTGATGATTAATGTATCAAATATTGTTTTACCCCTCCCTAACCCTCCCCTTGCACTACGCCGAAGGCGCATCCCCGAAGGGGTTTAGGAGAGGGAACTGGATTTTCTTGTTTTACCCCTTGGTAAAGGGGAATTAAGGGGGTTAAAAATGTGATAAAACTTACCGCTAAAAACTTATCAAACAACCTCTTAAATATCTCTAAATTTTATGAATGATCCTAATCTCAAACGTTTTTGGGAGCAATTGAATAATGCCAAGCTGATTCGCTATGTATTATTATTAGCTATTGGTTGGGCAATTGTCCAAATCTTTGCTTATTTTAGTACAGTAATTGTGATTTTTATATTTGCTGGGATTTTGGCATTTTTGCTGAGTTATCCAGTTAAATGGTCTGAACATTTTTTACCACACGGTGTTGCAGTCGTTTCAGTATTTTTATTCAGTTTGCTGGTTTTGGGTCTGTTGATTACAACTCTAGGATTTGCCATCTTATCTCAATTTCAACAAATAATTGAACAAGCTCCTCAATTTCTGGAATATGTGATATCTCTGTTAGATAGATTACAAAATGTTCTAACTAGATTTAATTTTCAGGTTGATTTGCAATTAATTGAAGAAGAATTACGTAATCGTATTTTAGCAGGAATTGGCACTGGTTTGACAACTTTTCAAGGGTTGTTAACTAATTTAATTGACTTTATTTTGATTATAGTTGTAGCTTTTTTTATGCTACTAGATGGTAAAAAAGTGTGGAATTTTGTGATGAGAGTTTTTCCGCACCATCTTGGTCATAGGTTGACTTTAGCAATCCAGCAAAACTTTTTGGGTTTCTTTTGGGGGCGTTTGTTATTGTCTTTATTTTTTGGTGCTTCAGTATTTATTGTATTTATTTTTCTGCAATTACCTTATGCCTTATTTTTAGCGGCGATCGCCGGAGTATTTGATTTAATTCCTGGTATTGGCGCTACAATTGGAATTACCCTAGTTGCGCTGATTGTTTTACCTCAAAGTATTTGGTTAAGTGTAAAAGTATTAATCGGTTGTGTGGTGCTGCAACAAATAGAAGAAAATTTACTAATGCCACGGATTATGCAAGGGTCAATCAATATGAATCCAGTGTTTATGTTCTTTGCTTTATTAGTAGGAGCAAACGTCGCCGGCTTAGTAGGAATTTTTCTATCTATCCCCATCGCTGGTGTATTAATCAGTATCTTTAAAAATGAAGAAGTTTCAGGGGTAAATTAATTAAATTTGATTATGGGACTTACACATAAGTCAGGAAAAAACAAACCACATAGACGCAGAGTACACAGAGGAATGAGGGTTTGAGAGTTTTTTCGCGTCAGTCCAAGATTGGTGTTGCAGTTGATTAATCAGATTTGAGATCAAAACCTCTGCACATTCTAATACTACAACTTTTATGATTAGCCAAATCCAGCCTCTGAATGGCAAAGGACACAAAGAAAAGTAGCACAGAAAAATTTTACAACTGTCACAATAGTAATCACAACTGCTGTGATTTATATTTACCAGTGAAAGTCGATAACAACAACCCGGAACAAACCCAATCACGGAAAGCAGATCATATCCGCATCTGTTTAGAAGAAGATGTTCAATCTCACCAAGTTACTAGTGGATTAGAACGCTATCGTTTTAACCACTGCTGTTTACCAGAAATCAACCGCGATGATATTAATCTCAGTACAAGTTTTCTGGGTAAATACTTAGCCGCACCTTTATTAATCTCGTCGATGACTGGCGGAACGGAACAAGCTGCAATGATTAATCAACGTCTGGCAAAGGTGGCTCAACACTATAAAATTGCTATGGGTGTTGGTTCCCAGCGTGTGGCGGTGGAAAAACCCCAAGTTGCTGATACTTTCGCTATTCGTAAGTATGCGCCGGATGTTTTGTTATTTGCCAATTTGGGCGCTGTACAACTGAATTATGACTATGGTTTAGATGAATGTCGCCGGATTATTGATATTTTAGAGGCTGATGCTCTGATTTTACACCTTAACCCACTGCAAGAATTTATTCAGCCCAGGGGTGATACTAATTTTCGGGGCTTGCTTGACAAAATTCATGTTTTATGTGGCGAGTTAACAGTGCCAGTAGTAGCTAAGGAAGTGGGTAATGGCATTTCTGCAACAATGGCGGAAAAACTCTTGGCTGCTGGTGTCAGGGCGATTGATGTGGCTGGCGCAGGTGGCACTTCTTGGGCGAAAGTGGAAAGTGAACGGGCGGAAAATGCTTTACAACAGCGCTTGGGGAGGACATTTGCAGATTGGGGTTTGCCGACGGCAGAATGTATCACGAGTATTCGGGCGATCGCCCCTGATGTCCCCTTAATTGCTTCTGGGGGATTACGTCATGGGTTAGATGTGGCCAAAGCGATCGCACTGGGAGCAGATATCGCCGGTTTAGCAATGCCTTTTCTCCAAGCCGCCGTTGTCTCCGAAACCGCATTGTATGATCTAGTTAATGTGCTAATTGCAGAAATTACTACAGTATTATTTTGTACTGGTAATACTACATTAAATAACTTGCAGAACTCAGAAAGTTTACGTAAAAATATAATTAACTAAACAACTAAAATGCGTAATTTTTTTAAACAAACTTTTGCCAGTTTACTAGGTACTGTACTAGGACTGATGATTTTCTTTGGTATCAGCACAACGGGAATCTTATTACTGTTATTTGCAGTTACCAGCTCTAGAGATACTACCCCACAAGTGCAAGATAAATCAGTGGTGGTATTCGACTTGTCCATGAATATTACCGATCGCCCCCCCAGTTCCGGCGAATTGTTACAAACAGCCTTATCAGGAGCGGAAAGCCAAAGGATGACCCTCCGCAGCGTTCTTGATACCGTGGAAAAGGCTAGACTTGACCCCCGGATTGTGGGTATTTATTTAGATGCAAGTCGCACAACCTCCGTGGGTAGTACAGGGTTTGCTTCCTTAATGGAAATTCGTCAAGCCTTGGAGAAATTCCGCGAATCGGGGAAAAAAGTTGTCGCCTATGGTGTGGGTTTAAACGAAAGACAATATTATCTCACCTCCGTAGCCGATACAGTGGTACTCAATCCCGTAGGCTTGATGCAAGTTAAAGGCTTAAGTAGCCAACCCCTATTTTTAGCCGAGGCTTTTGACAAGTTTGGTATTGGTGTACAGACTGTGCGCGCCGGAAAATTTAAAGGCGGAGTAGAACCATTTATCCTCAAAGAAATGAGTAGCGAAAACCGCCAACAAATTCAACAGTTATTAGAAGATGTTTGGGGAAATTGGCGCACTACAGTGAGTTCTAGCCGGAAAATTACGCCAGAACAATTACAGGCGATCGCAGATAATCAAGTAATTCTCTCACCCGATGAAGCCAAAACCAGAGGTTTAATCGATCAAGTAGCATACCAGGATGAAGTAGTTACAGAACTCAAGGAATTGACAGAAAGCAACCCCACAGCCCGCACCTTCCAGCAAATAAATCTCAGAAATTACGCTCAAGTTTCCGGCAGAACATTAGGTGTAGAACGCAACTCTCCAAATAAAATTGCTGTGGTTTATGCTGAGGGCGAAATTGTTGATGGTAGAGGTGAAGATGGGCAAATAGGAGGCGATCGCTTTGCCAGAGTCTTCAATCAAATTCGCCAAGACGATAACATTAAAGCCGTTGTCTTGCGGATTAATAGTCCCGGAGGTAGCGCCACCGCCTCCGAAGTCATCCACCGAGAAGTGAAATTGACCCGTGAACTGAAACCTGTCGTAGTCTCAATGGGTAATGTCGCCGCCTCCGGTGGTTACTGGATAGCTAGCGATTCCAACCGCATTTTTGCCGAATCCACCACAGTTACGGGTTCCATAGGTGTATTTGGAATCCTATTTAATGGGCAGCAACTCGCCAATGATAACGGCATCACCTGGGATACAGTCAAAACCGCCCGTTATGCCGACACTGAAACCGTAGCCCGTCCCAAAACACCCCCAGAATTAGAAATTTATCAGCGCAGCGTCAATCGCATTTATGATACCTTCCTGGATAGAGTCGTACAAGGTCGCAAATTACCAGCACCAAAAGTCGCCGACATCGCCCAAGGAAGAGTTTGGTCAGGAATGGCGGCGAAAGAAATCGGCTTAGTAGATGAAATTGGGGGTTTACAAGCGGCGATCGCATACGCAGCCCAAGCAGCAGAACTAGAAAACGATTGGCAATTACAAGAATATCCCAGAGTTAGTACCTTAGAAGAACGCTTTTTTGGTCGCGCCGTCCAAGAAATTAGCACCATCTTACAGATTTCCGGCCTTGCAGCCCAACCCTCTCATCCCCTGATGGCAGAATTAGAGAAACTGCAACAACAAATGATGATTATTCAAAAAATGAACGATCCTCACGGTATTTACACACGTTTACCCTTTAACTTCCGCTTAGATTAGTACACAGACTCCCCACACTCCCCACACTCCCCCACACCTCCCACACCTCCCACACCTCCCACACCCCACTCCCCATAATTTATGAGAAATAATTAAATTTATATGAATATTTCCCAGAAGTTTGTTAAATTCCAGATGTTTGCGATAATGTATATATGGGTCAAATATGGGTAATCATTTTTTTGCCCCATTACGCAAAAATCATCAGAAACCCTTAGTTATATAGTCCTTTAACAATCACACAAATTCTAACGACTATAAAACTACCAAAAAATTACAGGTCGTCTTTAGCTTTTTTTATGTGATTTTTCAGACGACTAGCTTTTTCGTGTAGCATCTCCGATGACAGACAGGATTAATTTTAGTAAAGTAGTGGTGATTACCGTACAAAACTAAATTTTCCCACCCACGAGTAGAGTTTATTATGGTATAGTTAAGAAGTTAAGACTAGCTTTGCCAACTACAATACTCCACGCATCGACGAAAATTGCAAAACGTAAAGCAGTTTTGATTAAGTATTTACCAAACAAAATCTGAATTGAATTGAGGCTATGACTCAGCAAGTGATTCACCCAATGGTGAAATTGCAACGTAACGTGCAATCACTCATCGAATCCAATATTATCAAACCCACTGACAGCATTTGGAAAATTGCATTGCTCTATGGCGATGACTGGCAACACTGGAAACAGGAGCTACAAGACTTTGGCTTTAGTATGCAAGATCCAATTGGCGAACTGCTAGCAGTAGAAGCTTGGGACGAAGAGTAAAAATTGCAGCATTGGGAGTAGATATTTCTCAAACTTAACTACTCCCCATTGCCTAGATTTGGCAATCAGCTAATGCTACAGATAGTTCCTTCGCACTTTGATAGCGATCGCGTGGCCAATGGTGTGTCGCCCGTTCAATAACTTCTCTTAACTTAGGAGTAATTGTGGGAATTTTAGACACATCAAATCGAGCATTTTGTCCTTTATGACGGTAAAAATTAAAAGGATTTTCGCCTGTGAGGAGAAAAATTAAGGTTGGGCCAATGGCATACAAATCTGATTGGGTTAAAGGTTGTCCCCGTTCCTGCTCCGGCGCGCAATAACCTTCTGCACCGATCCGAGTCCCTGCTGTTGTCCCAATCTCCTTTACAGCACCGAAATCTAACACCACTATATGATTATCAGCATTTCGCACCATCAGGTTTGCAGGTTTGATATCACGGTGTATGAGTGGTGGAATCTGGCTATGGATATATTCTAATATATCGCAGGTTTGAATCATCCAGGCGATCGCTTGACTAGGTGGTACAGGCCCAGTGGTATAAATTCTCTTTTCTAAATCCTGACCATGTACTAACTCCATAGCCAAATACTTTCTACCACCCACGACAAAAAAGTCGTAATACTTAGGAATCCCCGGATGATTGAGAGATTTAAGAGTATGCGCCTCCCGTTCAAATAACTCCTGTGCCTTGGCAATTTTCGCCATATCAGCGTTCATTTGTTTTAAAACCAGCAACTTTGGTTTAGAGGGAACTTCACCTGCGCTATCCCAAGCCAGATAAGTAGTACCCATCCCTCCCTGACCTAGAGTTCGTAACACCTGATATTGACGAATTGTTTGTTGCACTAACAGAGGTTGACCGCAATGAATACAAAATAGATTCTGAGGCGAATTACCCTCGTGGCTGCAAGTATATCCTAACTGGGCAGCACTATTTTGTGATGCCTTCACAGCTTCAGCTGCTACTAGCAAAGTATCTGGGATTTCCTGACATTGGAATTGTAATATTGGCCCTCCTTGAGCCAATTGAAAACAGCAATTATCAGGCAAATCACACTGAATTACTAGCAAACCATTCAAAAAAGTGCCATTAGTGCCTTTACTAATCAGCTGCCAAGCCGAAACATTTTTATGCTTAACTAACCTCAGTTCCAAATGATGACGAGAAACCAAAGTATCAGCTAAAACCACATCATTATCTTCCGCGCGACCGATGCGAATCACAAAGGTATCCTCAAAGCACCACTCTTGAAGGGGCGTTTTTTTTTGCGGTTCTAACAATTTTAAAATAACCACAATACAACCTGGATAAGCGTAAAAAGAAAAGTTAGATATTGCAACTGCCAAGGTGGTTAGGACATTTCCTGTTCCCTATTCCCCCCTGGCTTTCTCCAGATATTTTCATCCTCCCATATTGGGGCGGACTTTAGCCCGGACAAGTATAGCAGTAATATTGTCGTGGCCATTGTATTGGTTGGCTAAATCAATTAATTCTGTGATTCCATGTTCTAAATTAGCGCCAGAACGCAGCAGGGGAACCAGCAGACTCTGCCCATAAACTTCCAGCACATCATTATCTGATAAACCATCAGATACGAGAATAAACAAACTATCTTCAGTAATCTCGAAAAACTCTGCATCGGGATTAATTGAATGTCTATCCCTTGGCCCCAAGGCTTGAGTTAACTGGTAGGCATCCGGTCGGGCATAGGCTATGGTAGGTTCAACTCCCCGTGCAATTTCCCTTTGACCAACTTCGTGATCTACGGTAATTTGTTGTAAGCCTCGCTTACGTGTCAACTGGTAAAGGCGACTATCCCCCACATGGGCAACTGCCGCTTCAGTACCTTGAATTAATAACATCACCAAGGTAGTACCCATCCGCTTGGTGCCAGAACGGACTTCTTGTTGATTTACCTCATAAATTGCTTGATTAGCTAAATATACCGCCTCGCAGAGCATATCTTTTGTAGGCATTTGGTTATCAACCCAATGTTGATCAAAGTATTGCCTCAGAGTGTTAACAGCCAACTCACTAGCTACCTCACCCCCAGCATGGCCGCCCATACCATCACAAAGAATATACAAGCCGCGAGCTTCTAAGACTCGGTTTTGGGGAAATTCTAGTTTATTAATTTTAGTTTCAATGCCAAAATAGTCCTCATTATAATTACGTTGACGACCAACATCAGTACGTCCAGCATCATCCAAACTACTCAACTGCATTGACAGCAGAATAGTGGGCAAATCATCACCTTTGGCAGACAATTCATCATTATCTAATTGCAAAACCGTTGTGGCATCAGTGGAGGTTTCTGCTAATGGTGGTGTTTCTAATTCCGCAGCGATTTCTTTTAAACGCGATCGCAAATTCTCAATTGTCTCAATTTTACCTACTTCCAAATCTGCTAAAATCTGAATAATAGAACCAAACTGAGTGCGTTGGGATTGTCTAAATAATGCCTGCCAAACTCCCGCCAAAGTTCTAATAGTTAAAGGCTGCTCTGATTCTCCTTCTCCCACTTCAGAAAGTTGTTTCTGTGGTGAATCTAGATACAGTCGCTCTAGCGCCAGTGTTTGGTCTTCATCTAAACGCAAATTTGACAAATGCAACAAACTTTGACAACAATTCACCGTTTTCAACACAGTCCAAAGGTGCGTCATCTCATAGAGATAATGTAAAGTTTGTAACGTAGATGTTGTTTCATCTTGCCACAATTCCAGTAAATACGGCCAATCTGAACGCTCTTCAATCAGTAGCACCTGGGTATCATCTTGTTGCCAAGCATCATGAATTGCTGGTATGGCTGCTTCAGTTTGAGATTTTAAAACAATATAGGCTTTAGCAAGATCAGAAATTTCGCTGATTTCTACCGATGAAACCATCATATCCTCTTGCTGATTCGCCAATATAGCCTCAATCGGCGATACCTGATATGGCAAACAGTCCAAAACTTTCACAGATATTTCAGCCGGAGAGGAATTTTCATCCTTTACTGAGAGCGGTTCCAATAATTGATAGCGCTGCTCTGCGTCTAAAAATGAGCCTACTGTCCATTTTGATATAGAAAGCTCATCTGTCTTGTTTGTTATTTTTTCCCCAGTTCCTGACTCAGCAATAATTGCTTGCCAAACTGTTCCGCATTCTGCACCACAGTTATCACAAAGCAGTGCATTTACAGCTACTTCAGTACCGCACTCATCACAAACCTTGTCCGTCAGTGACGCACCACAGCTTTGACAGAATTTGTTGCTATTGGGGTTTTCAAATGTACACTGAGGGCAAATCAGCATAGTGAAAGTTCCTTCATTCCCGTTCCAACCTGCTTTGAGTTAAACTGCTATATAAATGCTAGACAAAGCTAGACATTTATTTCTTACTTCAAAGGGAGCATGGGAGCAGTTATCCCTCAGTAAGCTTTCAAGGTTTAGCCAACCTCGATAAAATTATTGCTGCGTTTAAATCCCTGTCCATTGAATGCCCACAGTTTTGGCAATTGTAAACTCTTTTTTTCAAGTATTGGGCTAATACTTTCCGAGATTTACCCGTAGGATGTTAAGTGTTGTACTGACATATAAATTGTACCATTTTACAACCAGGAAAATTAGTCTTAGCGCTATATCTAAGATTTATAAACAGAGAATTATTCTACTTCTCGCCTGACTTGATCAATAGTGACTTAACTAGTAAATTTACTTACAAATACGGTAAGATACATCTATAACCTATTGTCTTTGTGTTCTTTGTTTCCTAACGCCCTGGAGACGTAGTTTTGCTTTAGCGATATGCGGTTCATTTTTGCATCACCTTGGGGAAGTCCTGGTAAATTATCCCAAAATTTCAGTTCTGAGGGTAATAGATCCCGCCACTCACCCAGTTTTAAACCATCTAGATGCAGATGGGCTATACTCACTCTCACTAATCGCAGAGTCGGAAATCCTACAGCCGCAGTCATCCGCCGCACTTGACGATTTTTGCCCTCCGTCAAAGTCATTTCTAACCAAGCGGTGGGAACATTTTTGCGGAATCTAATGGGCGGATGGCGTTCAGGTAGCTGCGGCGTTTCTAACAACAGTCTGACTTGGGCTGGTTGAGTGCGGTAGTTTTGAATTTGTACACCTGTTTGTAATTTCTTGATAGCATCAACATCAGGGATACGCTCTACCTGCACCCAGTAGGTGCGTTGATGTCCAAAACGTGGATGAGCCAGGCGATGTTGTAGTTGTCCATCATTTGTCAATAATAATAAACCTTCACTGTCCCAGTCTAAACGCCCGACAGGATAAACATCGGGAACTTGGATATACTCCTTTAAGGTAATATGCTGCGGTGTTTCCTGAGTAAATTGACTGAGAACACCATAAGGCTTGTAAAAAATAATATATCGATAATGATTAGCCATAAATACTGAGTTCATCTGGGAATGGAACCTGATGATGTTTAAAGAATGCGATCGCCTACAGTATAGCCAATGGCACTACCCCATATTTAATGAGAGCAAAAGGAATTGTAAACAGCCCGACTCGCATTCATAAGCAAGATGTTACCGAAAATTTGGGTTTAAAGCCCCGTCTTTATAGGACGGCTTTGGTGATATTATGTTTTTAGCGGTAAAGCGCACAAATAAAAAACGAAGTAGGTCAAGCGGACGACTCCTGTAGACAAGCCGAAGGCATGGCTTGTCGAAGACATCCGGAACCCTGGTAGTATAAATCCTCAATCTTGTATAAATGTGGGAGTAAAGCAAAAATTCCAGAAATCGTTTCAAACGCGGTCGGGCAGTCCGTGTATGCTTGTGGACGTATCCAAACGGGGAGATTTGAATATTTTATATTCAGGTTTCTAGTTCGGACGGATGAAGCAAGAATCCTCATGCCTTTAAGCTGAGGAGTGTCAAAATTTCATTCATGCTAGGGGTGCCTGAATTTTCAGGCTGAGATCACACCCTTAACACCTGAGTCTGGCTAATACCAGCGGAGGGAAGCTGTTTATCGAGGAATTTCACTATGCGGACAGAATGGGTTGCTAAACGTCGTGGGCAGAGTAACGTTACACAAATGCACTACGCGCGCCAGGGTGTGATTACTGAAGAAATGCACTACGTGGCCAAGCGGGAAAACCTGCCGGCGGATCTCATTCGTGATGAAGTAGCACGGGGACGGATGATTATACCTGCCAACATCAATCATACCAACCTAGAGCCAATGGCGATCGGCATTGCTTCTAAATGTAAAGTTAATGCTAATATTGGCGCTTCTCCCAACTCTTCTAACTTGCAAGAAGAAGTGGATAAATTAAATCTCGCAGTCAAATACGGTGCTGATACGGTCATGGACTTATCCACAGGTGGCGGTAACTTAGATGAAATTCGCACCGCCATTATTAACGCTTCACCTGTTCCCATTGGGACAGTACCAGTTTATCAAGCTTTAGAAAGTGTCCACGGCACAATTGAAAATCTCACCGCCGATGACTTTCTGCACATTATCGAAAAACACGCCCAACAAGGTGTAGATTATCAAACCATTCACGCCGGGATTTTAATTGAACATTTACCTTTAGTCAGAGATCGCATCACAGGTATTGTCTCCCGTGGTGGTGGTATTTTGGCGCGGTGGATGCTGCATCACCATAAACAAAACCCCCTATATACCCATTACAACGATATCATTGAGATTTTCAAACGGTATGATGTCTCCTTCAGTTTGGGTGATTCCCTGCGTCCTGGCTGTACTCATGATGCCTCAGATGCTGCACAATTAGCAGAACTGAAAACCCTCGGACAGCTTACCCGCAAAGCCTGGGAACATAATGTCCAGGTGATGGTAGAAGGGCCAGGCCACGTCCCAATGGATCAAATTGAGTTCAATGTCCGCAAGCAAATGGAAGAGTGTTCTGAAGCACCTTTCTATGTATTGGGGCCTTTGGTGACAGATATTGCTCCCGGTTATGACCATATTACCTCGGCAATTGGGGCAGCAATGGCTGGTTGGTACGGTACAGCTATGCTTTGCTATGTCACACCGAAAGAACATTTAGGCTTACCCGATGCTGAAGATGTCCGCAATGGTTTGATTGCTTATAAAATAGCGGCTCATGCTGCGGATATTGCTAGACATCGCCCAGGTGCGAGAGACAGAGATGATGAACTCTCAGCAGCCCGTTATAACTTTGATTGGAACCGTCAATTTGAGTTATCTTTAGACCCCGAAAGAGCTAAGGAATATCACGATGAAACTCTACCAGCAGATATTTATAAAACTGCTGAGTTCTGTTCCATGTGTGGCCCTAAGTTCTGCCCCATGCAAACCAAAGTTGATGCTGATGCGTTGACTGAACTTGAGAAGTTCTTGGCAAAGGAACCTGTAACTCCAGGGTAAGATGAGCGTTGTTACATATTTTTTTTACGAGTCGTGATGCGTAAATCCTCCGGTTAGAAACTATCCATTACCCGGATCTTTCTTAACATTTGCGAGAGCGATCGCTCACCAAATCGCAAAGCCTTAAACCTACGTTGTTCATTCTCACTAAAAGTGGGTTTTTAGCGAGAACATCAAAGGCTAATTTGTCAAGTTCATAAAAATTTGAATCCCTATGACCTTTGCAAAATAAAGGTTTCAAGATTGTTAAGCATTTTGTGGGTGATGAATAGGTTTTCTAAACGGGGGAGTATCAATAAATCTACTGAAATAGCAAGTCAAGCTGACGTAGTGGTTGCGATGTGGCGGGATATCCAGTCAATTACTACCTGTGCCGAATCGTGGTTTAATTGTGCCTCAAACTCGGCTCAGTGATCATGCGCCGTTTTGGGATTTAGGTTATCCGGCGATGATGGTGACAGATACGGCATTTTTAAGGAATCCTCATTATCACAAATCTAGTGATGCGATCGCCGGAGGCGCGGCTTTTCCGTTCGCTACTTTAGATTTAGATTTTCTCACGGGTGTTTGTGAAGGTTTAGAAGTGGCTATTCGGGGGTTATAAAGAGTTTGTTTATTCTAGTCAAAAAAAATTCAATAAAATGCATTTTTAAAGTTCGTTAGTCTGTTTAACAGTATATAGACGTATACGTACTATTAAGAATAGTTACATAAAATAAGGCTACTTAATATACAGGGAATACAATTAAATATACTGAAAATAGTATATTTCAATAACATTAACATTCAGTAGTGATTGGCATGAAGAAAATTGTGTTGATATCTTGCGTTAGCAAAAAGCTGACTCAAAGAGCAAAAGCAAAAGATTTATATATAAGTACTTTGTTCAAACTAAATCTTCAATTCGCAAGACAGTGTAAGCCGGATTTTATATTTATATTATCAGCCAAATACGGATTACTGAATCTTGATGATGAAATTGATCCATATGAAATGACACTCAATAAAATGAGTAGAGAAGACAGAACAAACTGGAGCGCTCAAGTTGTCAGACAACTAGGAAGTCAAGCTGATTTAATACAAGACCATTTTATCATTTTGGCTGGGGAAAAATATCGGCAGTTTATTCTTCCAATGTTATGTTTCTACGAGATACCTTTGAAAGGATTACCAATTGGAAAACAGTTACAACAGTTAAAAAGGAGCTTAAAAAATGGGTGATTTATGTGCTAGAGTTCACTCTTATTTTAACCAACGTGAACGCTTTCATTTTCCTTTTGATAAATTTAATATTCCTCTAAACGGTATCTATATTATATTTGAACTTAATGAGAAAGCACATGGAGGAGATAGGATAGTTCGTGTCGGTACTCACACGGGAAATAACCAGCTAAGAGCAAGAATACAGCAGCATTTTGTTCAGGAGAATAAAGATAGAAGCATCTTCCGAAAAAATATTGGACGAGCATTGCTAAATAAAGATGGAGATGATTTTTTGAGTCACTGGGAGATAGACTTAACTACAAGAGAAGCCAAGAAAATATATAAGGATGTGATTGATTTTGATAAACAAAGATTGATAGAGGAGAGGGTATCAAGCAGAAGTGTTGAATGTTAAGAAAGAGGTGATAAAAATAACCCAAAATATGG